>CAYSAH010000012.1:0-22187 GCA_964428945.1 uncultured Bacteroidaceae bacterium
ACTAAATCTGCACTGAGACAAAGGGCCTTTATTTCGCAGTCTGAGAGCAATTTCATCTGGTTCTGGACGAGCATTTGCTAAAGGCATTTGTATTGATTTTCATTGACCACATTATCATATTGACTAATCAATACTGGCATTCGAATCACGGTTCCGGCACATGATGGTCGGTGCCTCCGTTTTGTCCAAATAAGAGAGAAAACACCTGTACCAAATTCAGATTGCCGTTAGAATTCATATTGCATATTGGATTTTCTACCATGAATACCTATAACTGAACACAAAACCCGTTTTTGTACATTTTATCACAATAAATGAACATCATCAGGGTATAAAAAAAATGGATATACGTTTGCAGTATGTTCATAAATCAATTTAAACCGGACAAAAAAGTAAACCATGTTTGACAGATCGAAACCTTTCGAACCTGATAACACATCAAAAAAAGGGTACTGATAATCAAGGGGTCGTCCCAGTTGGACATCGGAAAGACCAGCCGGGCACACCATCGCCCGCTATAGCTCAGACGACAGTTGGAGTGAGGGCGGGCCTATCCTTCCATAAGTTAAGCAGAGCAGGTTTCTGAGTCAGGATTGGGGAGCTTTGCTTAGTTTGCTCTGGTTTTTATGGGTCACTATGGGCGAAATTTCCAGGTTTCTTCTGAAATACAATTTTTTGTCTTTGAAGAATTCCTACCTTTATGGAAGACTAAACTTGTTATTCTATGAAAAAGAAATTGATCATAAGCTCCTTACTGATGGTCTTCCTGCTTTCAGGCTGTGCTGAACTAATGAAAATTTTAGAAACACTCCCCGGGGACGTTCCCCTTACTGAAGCGGAAGTGGCAGATGGACTGAAAGAGGCCCTGATCACCGGTGCAAATAATTCGTCGTCCATTCTTTCTGCTGTTGACGGATACTATGGTGACGAGATGGTAAAGATCCTTCTCCCTGAAGAAGCATCCGTGATCATCGACAACCTGTCAAAGATCCCGGGAGGTGAGAAACTGGTCGAGGATGTGGTGTTGCGCATCAACCGTGCCGCTGAAGATGCAGCCAAAGAGGTGGCTCCGGTTTTTATTGGAAGCATCAGTAAGATGACCATCAACGATGCATTTGGAATCCTGAGAGGTGAGGATAATGCAGCCACCCAGTACCTGATCAGAACCACGCGCACAGAGCTGTATAACCTCTATAAACCAAAGATCCAGGCATCCACGGAGAAACCCCTTATCGCCGGCATCTCCACAAAGGATTCATGGGAGACCCTTACAGGGAAATGGAACACCCTGGCCAATTCAATTGCAGGCAGGATCGCCGGATTCCAGCCTGTAAATGCAGACCTGGACGACCACCTTACAAACAGGGCACTCGATGGTGCTTTCCTGAAAGTACAGGAGGAAGAGAAAAAGATCCGGACCGATATCTCCGCAAGGGTGACCCCCTTGCTGAAAAAAGTATTCGGAAGCCTGGATAAATAAGCGAAGACTTCAGCAAACAATTGAACCACCCAACACCGTTTGATTTGAACCACCAATAGTAAATTCATTCAGTGAGTGGCAGGCAGCTATCATAAAGGGAAAATTCTATTGCGATGAATAGCTCACTTCCTTCCGGACTAGGTGGCTCTTCTGCAACCGGATTTGCAAAGCAATGAGGGTTTTATGCAGCTGCAAAAGGCAAGTCATATTTGCAGCCGGATCACTGAATTACTGTACAACTGGTACACATGGCCCAGGGATGAAATTGCAATTGCTGAGGGAGATCACAGGCCCTGAATTGGCTTCACCGGCACTGCCTGATCCGGAGCTCTTCCGGCTCAGGAATACCATCCCTTTCCACGGGACTTTCAACTGATCGTTAAATGTATTAATTTTACACCTTCAAACAATAAGCATCCTTCCATGAATGTTCCCTTCCCGGATTACGAGCTGATAGATTGCGGCAACTTTGAGAAGCTGGAGCGTTTCGGTGCTTATTTCCTGATCCGGCCCGAATCCCAGGCGATCTGGAAGAGGAAACTGCCGGACCAGGAGTGGAAAAAAATGGCACACGCGGTTTACAGCCGGGAACAGCAGAAGAATTCCTATCGTTCCGGGGACCCGGGGAATGGAAGGTGGAATGTGCTCAGGAAGATGCCTATAACATGGACCATTTCCTGTCCGCTTCCGGAAGGGAGTTTTACCCTGAAGCTGGCCCTCACCTCTTTCGGGCATGTGGGAGTGTTCCCGGAGCAGCTCGACAATTGGCAGTATATTTACCATGCAGTGCGATCGGGAAAACAAAAGGCCCCGAGGGTACTGAATGCGTTTGCCTATACCGGGGGAGCCACGCTGGCAGCCCGGGCAGCCGGTGCTGAGGTGACCCACCTGGATGCCATCCGGCAGGTAGTTAACTGGGGTCGCGAAAATATGATGCTAAGCGGGCTGAACGACGTCAGGTGGATAGTGGATGATGCCCTGAAATTCCTGCATCGTGAAGTGAAACGGGGAAAAACATACCACGGGATTATCCTGGATCCGCCGGCATACGGGCGCGGACCGAAAGGTGAGCGCTGGATACTGGACGAAGGGATCAACGAGGTGCTGGATACCTGCACTGCGCTGCTGGAACCCCAACACAGCTTTCTTGTACTCAATCTTTACTCCCTCGGGTATTCCCCGCTGATATCCAATAACCTGGTGGAATCATATTTCAGTCCCCGTGAAAAAACATTCGGGGAATCTTTCATAAGGTCCCGCTCCGGTATTGAACTACCGTTAGGAACCTATGTCAGGTTGAGGAATTAGGGGAGGCGGACAGTGCATGAAATATACCCGGGACCGACTGGAAATTCAAATATCACGAATGACAAAAAGAACACTCAGATCCCCGGCAACGCTACTGGAAGCAGTCATGGATCTCTACCACGGGATCTCCAGGCAGAAAGCCAAACAGCTTATCGGTCATTTGAATATTTATGTCAATAACAAACAGGTAAAAGGAATTCCATCGATGAACCTGGCCCAGGGCGACGTGCTGGAGCTGGTCAGCGGAAACCAGGTGAATAAGGGTATCGAAGGTCCCTCTCACAAAAATCCTGTCCTGCTGCACTTCGAAGATGATCACCTCCTCGTGGCGAGGAAACCTGCTGGGATCATTTCCTGCGGAAGTATGGAGGAAACCGGGGGAAAGACCTTTCACAAGGTACTGGAGGAGCATCTTTCCGACCGGGAAAGGAAAAAACAGAGGCTCTGGGTGGTGCACCGGCTCGACCGGGAGGTGGAAGGACTTATAATCTTTGCCAAAAAAGCAGAGATCAGGGAGCAATTGCAGGAAAACTGGAAACAGGTTGATAAGCGGTATATTGCCCTTCTGGAGAAGAAGCCGGAACCGGAATCAGGGGTTGTGGAAAACTGGCTGCGGGATAACCAGGTGAAAAAAGTGGAAGCCTTTGATTTTGAGATCCAGGGCAGCAAGTATGCCAGGACAGAATACACGTTCTTACGCAGGGAGGGTGCTTATTACCTGGTGGAAATAAAGCTGGATACGGGCCGTAAGAACCAGATAAGGGTGCACATGTCACTGCTGGGTTGTCCCATTGTCGGTGACCGGAAGTATGGAGCATCCGGTAAAGTTATCCGCCAGGTAAGGCTGGCAGCCTGCAAACTGGATTTCATTCATCCCGTGACGAAGAAGCCGCTAAATATAAGCTATACACCCTCAAAGCGCTTCTTTCTTCCTTCGAAAGATTCCAATGAAAAATACCGAATTATCTGATCATGACCAGCCCGTTTGAAACATTATCCAGCAGGAAGAATCCGAAGATCCTGAACCTAATTCAGCTTCAGAAGCACGCTGAGCGGAGGAAGCAGAACCTGTTCCTCATCGAGGGACTGAAGGAGATTGAAAAAGCTGTTGATGCAGGGTATAGCTTCCGCCAGGTTTTCTTCCTGGAGGAGATACTTTCCTTTCCCAGGCTCTCTGCCCTTTTCAAAGGGAATATCCCGGAGCAGACATATACTGTAAGCGGGGAAGTATTCGCGAAGATTGCCTACCGGGAAAGTACGGGAGGGGTGATCGCCGTTGCGGAACCAAAGCTGCACAGCCTGGCTCATTGTTCCCCGGGGAAGGATCCGCTTGTGCTGGTTATCGACGGCATCGAAAAACCGGGGAACATGGGGGCAATCTTCCGGAGTGCCGATGCGGCCGGGATCGACCTCGTGATCCTGACTGACCCTGCCACTGACCTTTACAATCCGAATACAGTGAGGGCATCGCTGGGGTGTATCTTCAGCGTACAGTCGGCAGTAACAAGCGCTGAAGAAGCCATCGGGTGGCTGAAGAAGAGGGGCATCACGATCTATTGCAGTTCGCTTCAGGCTTCTGTTCCATACTATACCCGGGATTACCGGAAAGGATCCGCACTTGTTATGGGGGCAGAGGCCACAGGGCTTTCGGAAACCTGGATCAACCATTCCACGGCCAATATTATAATTCCCATGGCCGGGGCAGCCGATTCGATGAATGTATCCACTGCCGCCGCGGTACTTTTATTCGAAGCCAGGAAACAACGTGGCTTTGGCCAGTGAGCTGAAATCCTTTGTTCGCTTATGGTCGGCATTGCCCTGTAAACGCTATTCCGGGAGCAATACAAACGTGGAAAACAATCATAGCCAGGCTCCTCATTGCGCTACATTATTATAATTGGGAAAATACGACCGACCTGGCAGCCTCTGATCATCCGCAACTTATCCTCAATAATCTGGAAGATATCATTGTAATTTATGAGATCCAACGTAAGGCTGCACTCAGTCAGAGATCCTGTTCATCTCGCTTTCAAGAGATGACTTGCGTCTCCTGTTTTTCGCATCCTGATCGCCAAATTTATAAGTGGCACTGAATGAGACTCGTCGTCCGTCAAAAAAAGCAACTCCGTCAAAGATCATCCCGCCATAATTGCTTTTATAATAATAGTTGCTTCCGGTATTGAACACATCCCTTGCGGCCACTTGCAGCAACAGCTTGTTGTCGAATACGCCCTTCTTTATTCCGGCACTGACCAGCCAGTACTCTTTTATGCGCAGGCTTCCCCTCCAGATGAAAGGGCTGTATGCTTCGCCGGTGATTTCCATTTGTATTCCCCAGGGAAGCTTCAGGTTGTTTTGCATTCTGAAATTGACGATGTTTGCCTTCAGATCGATGACGGAGCCTTCAACATTCCCGGAATATGCTTCGTAATTATAGATCAGGAAGGTGGAAAATTCCCACCACTTGAAAACGCTCAGGGGATAGCTCACAGACAGTCCATTTACAATGGCTTTATCCAGGTTGCTGGGCGTCATTATATTTCCCTTCTCTCCATTTTGAAATAAGATATTGGCGAAGAAATTGTTTGTGACACTATAGTTGTTGGAGATCACAAGCTTCCTTTTCAGTGAGTAGCTTACCTGGTAGTTGCTGATATAATTTGGTTCCAGGAAGGGATTTCCTTTCCAGGTCGATATTTCACTGGACCTTGATTCAAAAGGATTCAGATCCTGGTAATTTGGCCTCGTGATTCTTCTCCCGTAACTCAGGCTGAAAGCATGTGTTTCCTTGTCATCATACGACATGCTTACATTTGGGAAGAGGTTGGTATAATTCCTGGGAACCACATCATCTGGTCCGGGATTGGCACTGAGCAATTCGCCCAGCGAGGAGGTATTCTCCACGCGCATTCCGGCATTCAGGCTTATCCTGTCAGTTGCCTGCATGCTAAGAATAGCATAGGCAGCTGCGATCTCTTCCAGGTAGTTGAAATCATTGCTCCTGTCGGTGTTGGGTACCAGGATACTGTTTTCCAGGTCGTAGAAATCAAGAGTATTGCTGGTACTGATATACGAGTACTTTGCGCCAGTTGAGAAATTTGCTTTCCCAATACTCTTTCGGTAATCGACCTGGGAAGAAAAAAGGTTGATGCCTGTATAGGTGTCGTATTGACTTTCTGAACTCCGCAGAAGCAGCGAATCCAGCGAATAATACCTGTTAGGCTGTCCGGTGCCGGTCTGGTTATCAAAATAGCCGTAGCTTACATCGAGGCTCAGCTCGGAGGACCTGTTGGGTGTAAAACTGTAGTGCAGGTTAGCGGTGTAATTGTTGCTTCCCCCCTGACTGGTGGTTTCAGCATCAAGCCTTTCATCTGATACGGGCCCCTGGAGGGATTTGATGACAGTACTGCTGTACGAGGGAGAATAACGGTCATTCACCTGTACCCGCGCATCGAAACTCAGGCTGTGTTCGTTCGTGATCTTGTAATCCAGTCCACTGGAGAAATTGATCCCCTTCCTTTCGGTAGGACTTCTGGACAACATCTGCAGGGAGTAGTTTTCAAGAATTCTTAATTCATCAAGGTTAAAGGTATATTCATTGTCGGACAGGTTCAGGCTTGAAAAGAAATTCAATTTCTCCCCGCTGTAATTCAAGGATGTACCAATGTCTGCCCGGCGTTTGGTTCCCTGATTGAAGTTCCCGGTAAGCGAACCATTGAATCCGCTGCTGATATTCTTTTTCAGTACAATGTTAATGATTCCTCCGGTGCCCTCAGCGTCGAATTTAGATGAGGGATTTGTGATGAGTTCGATGGACTCAATGTTATCAGACTGCATCCCTTCAAGCATGTTGCTCAGGTCACTGCCTGACAAGCGGGAGGGCCGGCCGTTTATGTATATCTGAACACCGGATTTCCCCTGCAAAATGATATTGTTATCCATGTCTATCCTTACCCCCGGGGCTTTGGCAAGAAGCTCCATTGCATTGTTCCCGGTGGCATTGGCACTTGCCGATACATTGAATACCATTTTATCAGGACGCACCTCTATAAGTGCTTTCTCACCCTTGATCACCACCTCGTCAAGATCATTCAGTTTTACTGACAGTTGGATTTTGTCCATTTCAAAAACATCTTTCCCATTCAGAGTTATCAGGGCTGAAATATAGGGATTGAACTCAACGCTGCTTACCTTTATAAGATAATTCCCCGCCGGCAGTCTGTCGAATACAAAACTGCCATCTTCACCTATAAGCAAGCCTGTCATATTCACAGAGTCCCGGTTCATTAATATGGCTGTTGAGTATGCCGCCGGCTCGTTGTCCGGGTTGGCAACATATCCCCGGATAATGCTTTGTCCGGATTGACTGCTGGCTGTTTGAAAGACCAGGAGAAGGGTGTATAGTATTGGGATAGTTTTGTATTTCATGAAAGCGTAATTATAAATAGATTTATGATGCTGGTTCCAGGGATTCAATCAGCTTTTTTATAGATCATGTACCAGTTGATGTAGTAGATATCCGGATCGTGGTTTTTAAGCTTTTCCTTGTCTTCCGGGGACAGGAATGGTTTCATATAGTCGTCGCCGGGATGCCAGTTGACCGGAAGAACAATGTTTTCGTGGCTGTCGTGCGCCTGGAGGGCTTTTAATGTACGCAGGATCTCGTCAGTGTTCCGTCCAACTTCAGAAGGATAGAACTGGAATGCCCTGATACGGTTATCAGGATCAATGAAAAACACCCCCCTTACACTCTGTCCCGAACTCACCTGCGTATCCACCATTCCATATTTGTATGCGATTGCATAACTGCTGTCCACCACCAGCGGGAACTCAATCATCACCTTCCCTCTTCCCTTGAAATCAATGTTTTCAAGGTCTTTTTTCCAACTCCTGTGAGATACCATGCGATCAACGGAAAGTACCAGAAGCTGTGTATTCAGTTTTTTAAATTCATCCTGCCGGTAGGCAAGGTCGAGGATCTCCGAAGAGCACACAGGGGTAAAATCACGCGGATGGGAAAAAAGTATTTTCCATTTCCCTGCAAAATCACCAGGAAAAGAGATGGGGCCCATCGTACTAGGGGCCTTAAACGAAGGTGCGGATGAACCTATCAGGGGTATACGCTGACTGCTGTTCCCCTGGGAATATGCAAGGACTGCCGCAATAAACAGCAGGTTGAGCAATACAATTCGTCGCTTCATAAGGTAAAGTTTATATGAGTAATTATTGAAGTGATATCATCTAACAGTATTTTCTTCACTTTGTTCAGGTCTGATTAGAGCAAAATTCAGTGCAAGGAGCATTTTTTTCCGGAAAACAGCGACCACTAATTGCAGATTTTCCAGATCATCGGGAATATGCCATATATACTGAATAACAAAATAAAAATGTGTCATTATAAAACTATTCAATCTGACGATGCCGGAATAAATATGATTATGTATTCCGACATAATTGTATATCTACCTGTGTTCGAATATAATAATGTTATTTATACAGGAATTACCAATGATCTTGAAGAAGGTCTGAAGTGTCATACTTCCTGCAGGATTAAAGCAAACTCAAAAATATTGCCTGTTGAATCAGACAAATACATATCCTGTACAGACTAATACCTGGTATACATATTTGGGAAATACCTGAAAAGTGGTTCCGGCAGGGCCTTTGCAAAAAGCATCTGGATGAAACACTCAGAACCCAGATTGAAAATGGAGTTAGGTTGTACTGGATCGGCATAGGCAAAACTGATTTTCTCTATTTGGCAGTTGAAGAATACCGCAAAAACCGGACAATATGCAAATGCCATTGCATCGTTTGCAGATCACTGGAATTACGATGATGTGGGTGAAGATTACCTGAAATTGAATCTGTGGACACAGGCAGCATCAGACGGTATGGCACCCCCCGAAAATAACGTGATTCCTCCTTTGAAAGCGGAGATCAGAAAAGTGGCAGCATTTGGAAATACTTCCTATGATTTTATTTCCAGGTGAACCTGAAGCGGAGATGTGAATGAAACCTATACTTAAAAAAACGGCCTGACATGGTCAACTGGTCAGTCCTTTCCAATCAGAGGGTCGGACAGATCGGGATACTGACTTTTGTCGGGTATGTTAGTTGAAAGCTTGTTAAAAACATACAAACTAACATTGATGTAAGTGGTAATAATGTCTTTTTCATATCGTTTGATTTGTTCGCTTAATGATGTGTCTTATATCCCCTTGATTTATTTCTTCGAATACTGTTCAGCTTTCTTATGGTAAAAGGCCTGTTAAACTTAATCAGGCAGGCAGCATTCTCTTATCGGAGAGCAAAATGCGGGGCAATTCTGCCACTTGCCTCAAACAATATTGAATAGCTGTCTCCTCTTACATTTTTATTATTTTCCTGGTATAAACACGATTTTGTATGGTGATTCGGACAAGATAAATGCCTGAATTCAATGATTGGATGTTTACAGTCCAGGATCGATTCCCGCCTGATTCATCAGAGAGCACCACATTTCCAGTTAAAGTCAATATTTCAATGTTGTCAATAGGCTCATTACTTTCTATATACACCTGATCAGGGGCCGGGTTTGGGAAAATACGGAGTAACAATGATGGAGATTCATTTGCCGAAATGGAGGTATTATCATTGATTTTAAATTTAATCATATTGTTATCCAGCCAGGTCAGCCGCTGCCGGATCCATCCTTTCAAATAAATAATTTCATCCTCAAATGAATCCGGCACATGTGCATCCGGATCTCCGCTTTGATCGTTTAATATGTCCCATTGTTCAAAATGACGGGCCTGGGCATTGGATAAATAGTTCACTATGGAATCTATTTTATAGGAAAGGTTATCCATATGCAGGATTGTTTTCCGGAGGCTGAAATATCGTTCACAGAGTTCATTGGAAAAATATGGATCCCGCATCATTTGATTCATGTACCTGACCGGCTGCACATCGCCGTACCCATAGGCCTCGTAGTTATGCACCCAACCACTTCCATCTTTGGACTGAAAAAACAGGTTCTTCCAGGCCCAGTCAAAATCCCAGGGGGGACCGGCATGCAATAATCCATCTTTACTTTCTTTATCTTTATAAAAAAATCTGCTTTTCTTGTAGGCGTCTCCATTTCGGGAAATTTCTGAAATAATAAAATAATCAATAAAAGATGCTACGTCGAAATAAGCGTAATATCCGTTTACCGGATCTCTAAATTCATCTCCGTATAAAACATTTTTAGAGGTTTCAATAAAACCTTGTATATAACCTTTTTGCGGTAATGTAATACTATCCCGATCAGGATATACATAAACAAATCGGGTATCAACTGCATCCCATCCTATTTCTTCAATGGCAGGATAGTGAATTAACCAGCTGTCGCTTCCATTACTTGCGTAATTATCATTTTTGATGATATAGCCACCTGTAAGATCATCACCTGCATTTTCATAAGACCAGAGTTTTGCAATATCTACCCTTGCTTTGTCTGCCTTAATCTCTTCCATCAGGAGGTAAACTCCACGATATTCTCCATTTAGTACAACTTCGCAAAGTCGTGAACGTGGAGAGTAATGCCCCATCCCTCTGAATATTTCATGTGAAAGAAAGTTTCGGACAAACGATCGATCGTAGTAATTGGAAATCAACAACCAGTCATTTTCTGAAGGCATATCTAAAAGGGACACATCCCGGTTTGCTCCGCTGCTGTCCCTGGTTTCCAGTCTGTAGGATTTCTGAGGAAAGCCCGATGATGAAGAACCCCGTATTTTTATCCCGATTTTACCCGAATAAACATTGCCGGAATCCGACAGATGATTCAGGGATCCATTCCCCTTGTGCATTATTTTCATATCCGCCGTGATCTTTGGACCATCAATTATGGATTGTCCGTTTGTTTCAATGGCGATCAGGGGTATATCAAAACTCTTTGTAATTGTTACAGGAAGAATTATTTCATCTGCAAGAGGACCAAAGGTTTGATCAGGTGAAGAAACATCGATGGAGAAATAAATACGGGAAGTAAGGTCACTGGAATTAGCAGATTGATTATGGATCTGAAATGACAATATATTTTCACCTGGATTGAGATATTTTGACAGAGAATCCTCATGGATTATAAAATTTTCCGGGTGACCACCTGAAAACATGGATGCTTCGTGGTTGACAACCGGACTGTTTGCATCTGGAAATACGCCGGTTACGCCCGAGCGGGCAATTTCACCACCGTTCAACCAGGCCACGAAGGCATCGTCATAATCAATACTTAAAAGCGCAGTGCAAATAACTCCGGTATCCTGCAGGATAAATTTTTTACGCAGATAGAGGATTTTGCAGTTTGGAACAATGGTAGAATCATCATTATCTCCGTATCCCAACCCGCCGTTCCCTTCAGTCCAAATAGAATCATTGTACGATAATAATTTCCAATTTTGGTCCTGAAATACAGAATCAGTAACATATCGCCAATTATCGTTTGCATATATTACAGTTTCCCAGTGATTTATGCAGCTATCCTGGGCTTGTGCCAATAAACCATACAAGCTGAGTAACAGTAAAAAAAATATTCTGTTCATTCTTTATATATTTTCTCCCCATGTATGTACAAATTGCTTTCAAATAGCTGAACAATAAAAAACTGATCTGAGGGCAATCCGGAGATATCCAATTCGGAAGATAATCCTTTCAACCGGTCTTCCCTGTAAATCCTGCCAGACATGTTAACTAATTTATAAGAGAACACAGCCCTTTCATTTTGCAAATCAATAATAATGCTGTTGCCAGCCGGATTTGGATAAATGTCGATGAGATCTGATTTTACCAAGTAAACCTTATCCGGGTTGAAATTCAGCATCGTGTTTTCAAAGGTGGCAGTGCAAAAATTAGCTTTATCATGGTTCGTTGTAAAAAGGCCTGCGTAAAATTCTGCTGGCAATTCCAACTCAATCGAAGAAACAGACTCCCAAGATGTTCCATCCTCCGAAATCAGCAGTTTAAGATTGGATTCCTCTTTTTGAATCTTAAACCAATTATTATTCGTTACAATAGTTTCAATTTTACTTTTTTGAGTCCCTGTATCACGATAATTTATCACAATTGTATCGGTAAGTGATTTTCGACTGATACTTATAAAGGTTGATCCACTACTAAGTGAAGACCTGAGCATTAAGCCTGAATAAGCCATATTGTTTACATCTGTTTGCGATGTGAGTAAGGAACTTATTTCTCCACTTCCCAGCACCTTGTTATACATGAAATAAAAGGCGTCGTACTCTCCAAACAAGACATTTGTAGTCCCCGTCATTGTAATCATCCCATCGCGTATGCCAGCTTTACCTGGAAAACTATATGATCCTACATTTTGCGCTGCCCATGGATCTGTCAACTCCCCATAATCGTAATTATATTCAATTGTATCAAAAAGAATATCTCTTGCAGCCATCTTCCTTCCGGAAGAATTGAATTCAGCGTAATATAATCTGGCTAGTTTGCCTGCTTTCGTATCTGTCTCACCAATAATGGTCGGATACCATCTGTTATATGTATCCTTTGAGATGATCTTTTTTGGGTATTCCCAATTTATCCCATCACTGCTCAGGGTAAGATAAATACCACCATCCCAACCATGATAGCTCATTACCCATTTATTGTAGAATGTATTCCAATGCACAGAAGGATTTGCTCCACCAACACCCGATAAATTTGAGATCGGAGAGCTCTTGCCTCCAAGCCCTTCTTCATTAAATTCTCCGTTATAATACTTTTTCCAGGTCCCGGGTGCTCCCAGCGGATCATAGGATACGGCTAATCTTATATTATTTTCCTGGTGATAGCAGTTCCATCGATTATTTACTGAATCCCATACAACACAGCAATCGCCGGCACCTCCCCATGTCCTTGTTGCTGGTTTAGGCGTACTGCTCCTCACAATAGGACCTTTATCCTCCCAGCTATATCCATTGTCATAGGAATACGCAAGGCAAATCGATTTCCAGGCAGTAAAATCGCCATCCCGTGGATACCAGTGCGATTCTCCATGATAAAACCCGATTAATGTATCGCCGTTATGCCTGAATACTGACATCAACCATGATCCTCCGTCATTATAGCCGTTTGAAGGACCTGTATTCCCGACTCTGCCGCCAAAAACCCGATCAGGAGGATCCAATGTTTTTTGATCCTCAGGAAATTGTGAGCTGCCTGTTGTACGTGAATTTTCGAATTCAGACCAATACATCATGTACTTTCCTTCCCCGTCGGGCAATACAGAAATATGCCCGTCAGGAATATACTCATAATACGGTACATGATTAATATTTACATAAGTCTTTTGTCCAAGTTTTATGCTCCAGTTTTCCTGGCAAAATATGATGTTCTGTAGTAAAAATAGTATGATCAGCGTATTCAGGACAGTTTTCACTGTACAATTTGGATTATATATCTTTGATAGTATCATTTGATTTTGCTTAGCGTAATGAGGGGGCTTATTTAGAATTTTAAATTCTCTCTATTCAGGCTTGAAGCGTACTGCGCATCCACCTGCCATAGATAGCTGTATCTTGAGCTGTTTGTCTTTACTTACAGTTTCTTGTTCTATCAAAATATGCTGTGGAGAACGATCTGAATCTTTCTCATCCTTATATATTTCTGCTATGTACTTTCCATGTCCGAGAAAATCCAACGGGATTTCGAACTGACGGGGATTCCAGTTGGTCATGCTACCTATAAACCATTCATCTCCCTTACGCCGGGCGATGGTAATAAATTCTCCCGGAACCCCATTCAACACTTTTGTTTCATCCCAGGAGGCAGGAACATCCTTTATAAATTGAAATGACGCTTGTCCTTCATAAGCTCCAGGATGATCTGAAACCATTTGAAAGGGTGCTTCATAAACAACATACATTGCAAGATGGTGGGCGCGCGTACCCATCACCATGGGCTTAACATTGCGAGGAACAAATTCTTCTTTTGTTACATTATTAAAGCCACCCGGTGTATAGTCCATATAGCCCTGAAGCATCCGTGTAAAGGGAAGCATCAGGTGACAGTCTGGATTGTCTCTTAAACTCCCTTTTGAAACTTCCATTCCCACTACACCCTCATAACCAAGTATGTTGGGAAAGGTCCTGCTTAAACCTGTTGGCTTGGTACTTCCGTGAAAATCAAGCATAAGATGATACTTTGCGGCCTTTTCAGCTGCACTGTAATAAAATTCAATTCCATCCTGGTCATCCCGTTCGATGAAATCAATTTTCAAACCGGCAATGCCCCATTTCTCATAGATAGGAAAAGCTTCATTCATTTGCCTGGCCGCGTCGCGATAATGAAGCCATAGCCATATTCGTACATTTTTTTGTTTTGCATATTCAACCAGCCCGGGAATATCAACTCTTCCATTCATTTTTGTAATATCATCCCGGGCTGCCCAGCCCGCATCAATGAGCATATAGTCAAATCCTGATGCTGCTGCAAAATCAATGTAATACTTCATTCCTTCGGTGGAAAAGGCCCTTTCCCCGTCTGCTCCAATACTGCCTGACCACCAGTTCCATGCAGCTTTTCCTGGTTTTATCCATGAAGTTTCTTCAATAACATTGTCGGGATTTAAACTGGTCAGGATGCTGGATTCAATTAATTCTCCAGGTTCATTACTAACCTGGAGTATCCGCCATGGAGAAATAAGCGGAAGCGATCCAGTAACACATACACTGCTGTCTTCAAATTGCGGGGCAAGCAGGGCTTCAAGCCAGTGTCCTGCCCAGTCCCGGGAGAGCGTTGTCAGATACATTGAACTGTACCCTTTCAGATTCGCTTCGTTGATGGCAAGCCATGCAAGACCCGGAACTTCCATCAGAAGCGGCAATCCGATCAGTACATCATTTACAACACTGCCCCGATGTGAGAATGAGGATATGGGAAGCTTAATATACTCGCTTTCATAGCTGTGAAGGAAGTTGGGAAGAATCTGTGCATGGGTAATTGCGTCCTTGCTGATCTTAAATTCTGTCCTTTCCCTGCTTAAGCGAAATTCCTGTATACCCGGTTGTTCGGGAATGATATACCTGAAAGCGATTGCGTCATCGTAAGCCCTGGCTTCAATGATAAGTTCGCGTGCAGGGATACTTTTTCCCTGGAGATGGATCGTTAATGCATTATAATGATCCTGTACAAAGCTTGTTTTGCCTGCAATAAGCCGATAGGATTGATCAACACTGGATTTTTCAGTGCTAATGACCTTAACACCTTCACCCAAAGGTTCCTGATTTTCCAATTCTAAACTCAGAGCCGACCTGTCGACGAGTGGCTGATCGTGAAACGTAACGGCATAGACCAATTGCCCACCTTCTTCTGTGGCCTGCTTATCATGGATCGTTTCAAATACAATAGATAATCCGCCGTCCGGGGACTTTAATACATGGCTTTGTGCAACAGCATCTCCAAGTGCCAGGAAGGCAAGAAGATAAACACTGATCAGCAATTTATTATAAAAGAACAATTTGGCTATATTCATGAATTTCAATTACTTTACTTCCGTATTAATAAAACGGATCCCTGAGGTACTGCCTTCAATTATGACCTGTGGGGAATTCTCATCAAGCAGGTGATCGAACCATATAATGCTGTCAAATGTAACATCAGAAACCATGTGTTCAGGGTCAGCACCTGCCACCCTTACCAGGTATTTTCCTACTCTTTCCTCCCCGCTCAAGGTGATATTCCTGAATTGAATGTTGCTGATCGATCCCGGCACTTTTGTCTTCATGTATTGGTTCACCGTTGGCCTTAAACAGACCAGATCGAATGACCTTTCGCCTCCCTGAACCGGGTAATCGGCGTAGGCCCTTACATTTTCCACCCTTACATTCTCGATGGACATCTCCTCCCCGGGTTCAAAAAGAAAAGGGGTCATATTGAAATGCAGGATGTCAATGTTGCGTAGGACAATATTCCTCATATAGGATGCCCTGCTTTCATGTCCCAGCAGGAACACGCGAGCCCTGTCGGCCCAAAGCAAACAGTTCTCGACCACAATATTCTCGACGTTGTCGTTTTCAGATCCCAATCGTATCCCTTTCATAGCAATGCAGTCATCATCAGTACGGATAAAGCAATCCCGGATATAAATATTCTGTGAATTACACGGATTGATACCATCATCATTGGGGTTCTTGCTGCAAACGAGCTTGATGTTTGTTATAGATACGGAATCACTGTTGTAGATGGGAATTGTCCAGCCCCAGGACCCCCTAAGTATAATATCCTCAACAACTACATTGCTTGCTTCATCCATACGGATCATCGATCCAGGGCCTTTTCGCCATGGCCAGTCATTGCCACAGAGTATTCCCCTTCCTTTAATTTTTACATTATCGCCGGTAAGGGATATCCCGCCCTTGACGATAGCTCCTCCGGCAATATAGAGTGTTTGACCTGAGGAGAGAGCAATTGTCTCAGGCTTATGAATACCCGGACCGAAGTATATAAGATCATCATCCCCTTCATTTGGGGGATTGACCTCAGGTGGATTAGCGAATACCAGGAGCGGTTCAATCCTTCCATCAGGCTCGATGGAAAGTTTGCAAGGTTTATTAATCGTAAAGGTGGCAGTATTTCCATTGATTTCTGGCTGAATTCCACTTGATAAAGGGCGAATCACGAGCTTATCAAGTGGTTTTTTCAGGGAGCTTACCTTGATCGTGACTTCACCCGAAAAATCAAAATATGCAAATGAATAGGGGCCTCCAACAAATTCTGGTTGCAACATCCAATTTGGAGGATCTTCGACCTCTGCGATCCTGGCCAGGTAGATGTCCACATTCTGGCCATCAACTTCCAGTTTATAATCCCCCGAAAGAATTTCTGCTTCGGGAGCAGGATAAATAATCACTTTTGACTCATTCTCGGATGGTTGCCTGCAGCTGGAGAAGGTAACAAGGGATACAGATACGATGAACAAGAACTTTGAGGGGATTCGCTTTCTCATCGCGGCTGAGCGTTTCAATTTTATTGGCATGATATTAAATTGTTTAAATCAAACTTCGTTTTCCATAAATATTAATGCTTCCCCATAATTCTTGCATAACATTAAGCTCACTTCACAATGAGAATTTCAGCCGAAAACAGACCTTCCAGGGAATCCCAATAAGATTCCGGTTCCAGGAAGTTTTAACCCTGACAGGATATCAGCCTCGCCTTTGAAAGATGCCAACCCCGGTAAGGATTCAGGCTATACATCCGGCTGGGCAATTTTAAACAAGCAGAGAGTTTCCCTGGCGCGCGTTTTGTCTCAATAAAGTTTGACCATTATTACACCGTGCGCAGGCACCACGTAGGAAAAAGAACCTTTATATTTTCCAAGATCCTCCTTTTTCCAAAGGTCTCTAACCGTAAATTTCAGTTTTTGAGGCAGCCCAACTTCACTCCAATTGAAACCGATCTCTTTTTCATTTTCAGAGCGGTTAAACATAACCACGGCCCTGCTTCCATCATGCAATTCCCGGCTCCAGACCTCGAAATCCCCATCATCACGGACTTTCTTCCCCTGTCGTCCCAGGGGATCCTGGTTCACGGCGATCACTTCCGGATTTGTGATGATCTCAATCACTTCGTCAGACATATTGCGGATATCATTCCCCAGCATAAGGGGCGCCGCCAGTATGCACCAAAGGCTGAAATGCGCAACATTTTCATCATAGGTCAATTGTCCGTTTCCAACTTCCAGCATATCGGGATCGTTCCAGGATCCCGGTCCGGAATAACTCTCCAGTCCAACCTGAAGATCCAGTATTTTTGTGAATCCCAGGAAATTCTCGACCATACTACCCCTTGACAACATCATTTCACCACAATCCCAACAGGGCATGATATCGTAAGTTGTCCGCCAGAGGTTACCTACCTTCGGGGCCCAGGTCCAGGGCTGTGATGATCCCCATTCGCAAATACTAAAAACGATGGGCCGGCCTGCCTTGATCAGGGCATCTTTCATCAGCCTGTAGCTGTCAGGAGCGCTTTGATTTCCTGTATGGCACCAATCATACTTCAGATAATCGACTTTCCATTCAGCATAAGTCCTCGCATCCTGGTATTCATAACCCAGGCTGCCAGGAAATCCCCCACACGTCATGTAACCGGCATCTGAATATATTCCAAACTTTAATCCCACGGAATGGACATAATCAACAAGAGGTTTAATTCCTGAAGGAAACTTATCCTTGTTATAAAGAATATTACCTTTCTCATCCCTGCCAATTTGCCATCCATCATCGATGACAACATACTGATAACCGGCATCCTTAAGCCCTTTCTCTATAAATATCTCAACAGCTTCCTTAATCAGATCGTCATTAATATTCAGCCGGAAAGTATTCCAGGTATTCCATCCCATGGGAGGGGTCTTTGCAAGTTCATCGAATCCAGGCTGTGCCCTTATGGTTCCTGATATAATGAGCAATGCAATGAGTATAAAAATTGATTTTTTCATATTTAATTTGCTGATCAATTTAATGCCAATATATCTCTGTGGTCCGGTTGAGAATTCCATAAAGTTGTTTGGGTAACATCGCACAGAATATTGTTTAAATATTAATTAATTAAAGTTCATTGATACAAGTTATATCAACCTGTATGAGATCCACTTTTTGAGTATATGCGTGTATAGGGATAAGGCCAATCGAAATCTTTAATGAAAATAGCTGAAAGACATCAATCCTGCCAGTTTCAACAACTTATCGAAAATTAATCAAGTCAGTTTGTATACGTAATTTGTATTTCTTACCTGATGTTTTCCTTATTTACTATTTCCCCGGGTCCATCATTCTCAGTGAAGCATCCAATATGCCAGTGGCACGTTGCCACCAGCATATCAGACTACTACTACTAAACTACTAACTACTACTATGATTAATTCAAGCATATTTATCAGAATGTATTCCTGACTCTTTCGATTTTTAAACCTGCCATATCAACCTCTGCCTGGGAAAGATTTCAAATCTGAAGTTTTCCTAAGCGCTCTCAAAAGGCAGAACCAGAGCTTTAATGGAACCGGCTGTACACAGCCGGTTCCATTATGAAAGTTAGTTCGTGATCTACTTATCCTTTGTTCTTATTTTATTAAGAACTTCTGGGTCTGAACACTATTATTTTTGTCAGAAAGTGAAATAAAATACATTCCTGCGGGCAACTTGCTGACATCAACGACTTCTTTTTGATCAATGCTCTGATTATGTACAACCTGTCCCAGGGTATTCCTGACAATAACCTGGCTTACACCAGCAGTTGCAGTCTCAACCGTGAATATTCCGCTGTTGGGCACCGGGTAGATATTGAACAATTTTTGATTGTTAAATCCCGTAACCGATTCAGGTACTATCCCCAGCAGTGTATTGAGCTCCTCCTGGGTTAATTCAGAATCGTATATGCGATAATCTGCCATCCAGACATTTGCAAATTTGGCAACAAAAATACCATCCCATTCAACGGCAGGTGTTAGCCTTGTATTAATGGTTGTTACATCAGGACCTGTAGCCTCAGCCGCAACAAATTCCTGTACAACTCCATTAATATAAAATTTCACGTCTGCTCTTGCACCACCATCTGGGATCATCAACGCAACGTGCACCCATTCATTTTTTTCAATGGCATTTTCAACAGAAAAATCTGCAGCCAGACCCCAGTCAAATTTGAATTTCATATCTGCCGGATTGAGTTCCCAACGAATAAATCCTCCACCACCTTCGGAATCCCATTTTCCTAATTGATACAGCATTGAGTTTCCACCCCATGCTCCATTGGCTGTATCAACTCTAGCTGAGTCTGTAAGCATAATGTAGCAGGAAATTGTTCTTGGGCTTGTGCCTCTTGGACCTGCATATGAACCATTAGCGTCTGTGTAGGCAGCAATACCCTGGGGACGATCAGGAATTGCTTTAAAGCTATTCCAGAACATAGTAGGTAAAAACAATTCAGAGAAGTTCTCGGAATTTACTACTTGTTCCAAAAATGTAAATCCACTAAAGCTTCCACCGCCCCAACCGTGGCCCCTTACAGTGTCATTTTCAACAATAGTTCCGTCATACTTTTCGAAACCACCAAATGCGTCTGATCCCTGGACCATTAGCTTACCACTCTCATAAGTGTTATCAAATGTAAGTTGAAAAACAGGTTCTTTCCCATCAAGCTCAATAAACTGAGCTTTTAGATTAACTGTAATTGCTAAAATTAGCAGAGTAGCTAAAAAGTAATTTTTCTTCATTTTTCTTAGTTTTTAATTAGACATAAATAATTAGAATATTTTAGTGAGATGTCAGCCTGTAAGCAAAGTGTACTGGTATTTTCGAATAGAAACCGACAAATCTTCGACTGAATTATATTTCAAAATACTTCATCACACTACTTTTATTTTTTTCATTTTTATTAAGGAACAGTCACATCAGCAGTAAGGACCGATTTATCTTCATCACCCGTAATCCCAATCGCGGTGAGTGTAACGGTGTAAGTTCCGGATGTTGCATAGGTGTGGGTGGGATCCTCTTCATCCGAAGCCTCTGAGCCGTCACCAAAATTCCACGAATAGCCTGTTGCCATATCCGAATTATTGAGAAAATTGATTGTAGTTGGATCGATTCCATCAGGACTAATGGAAAAATCGGCTGTTGGTTTCATTATTGCTGTATGAATCACCAAAATAGCAGTGGCAAGGTCGGGATTAGTTTCCCTGTCGGGGCTCGATATGCTAACGCCCAGAGCATAGACCAAATTGGGATAGTCGTTGCGAAGGAAGTCCAGGTCGATCACAAGGTCGAATTTCGCAAGCTCTTCGCCTTCAGGCATGTCAACAGAATTATCTATGGAATATTGACTTGAAGGAAGGAGTGTGATTAGGGTGTCCCCTGCAGCAATCAGATCATTTATTGTGTCATTATTTACCTCAATATCAACTGTGAATTCTCCAATATTATCGATTCCTGCCCTGTATACTCCTAAAGGAACAATAAATTTGCGCTCATCCAGGTCCACAATATATCTATATGTATTTCCAGGTACAGGAGTATCGCCGATCCTCCTGGCTATGTCATCTATTTCAAACCTGCCACCAACTGCAGCAGGGAGATATATCACCTGGTCAGGATAATCCGCATCTCTTATCGGTGACCCGGTTTCACAGGCACTGAATGTCAAAACAATCGCAATAAGCACTAACAGCAAACTCTTACTGCCTCTTCTATTTATCAGATGTTTCATTCTAATTCTCTCTATATTACAATGCATAAATACACTCAATTAATTACCAAAGCGGATTTTGTATCAGGCCTGTTGCAATGGCTATTTCACTCTGTGGAATAGGATAGAGATACATTTTGGGACTAAATACACGATTCTCAACAATAATTCTTTGATAAGAAAAGGTGCTATCCGCCGGATTACGGGTTATCCGAATTCCTTCCAGGTCAGACGACAGAACTTCGGGGGCAATCATCCATCTGCGCACATCCCACATACGGTGCTCTTCAAATGCAAGTTCAATTCTCCGTTCATGGCGGATCTTTTCACGCATTTCGGCCTGGTCCAATCCTGCAGGAAGATCAGGCATATCCACACGATTACGTACCTTATTGACATACTCAGCAATATCCGGATTCCCTGGATCGTACTCATTCAGGGCCTCAGCATAATTCAGATAAATCTCGGCCAAACGTAATATTATCCAGCTGTGAACACTCGTCTGGTTTGTTTCAAGATCCAGACCCTGGTTAAGGTATTTTTTCAGGTAATAGCCTGTCCTTGATGCCCGTGCAATGGGTGGTCCGTCAAGTCCTCCAATGAAACTCTCAACTGGACGATTATAAAATCTGGAATCATTGGTCAGTATACTGGCTCTCAATCGGGGATCCCGGTTCGAATAAGGATTTTCAGGATCATATATTGTTCCGGGATCCGTTATTGAAAGTCCGTTTCTATCTTCATATGCATCCACCAGGTTCTGGGACGGTGTAGTTCCGCTGTTTCCCAACTTATACCCGACTGGAAAGTTTGCTTTCTCAAAATCATTGCTGCTCTCTGCACGATCAGCAAAAATAACCTCACCCTCTCTATAATTCTCCGCTGTATAAAGATCTTCGTAATTTTTGCTGAGTGTATACCGTGCCAAAGTCAGATCAATCACTGCTTTTGCTGCATTCGCAGCATTCTGCCATTGCTCCTGCCTGTCTCCGGAAAGAGATATTAATTCAGGGGCTGAATAAGCAGAAGCCCAGGAGGAAGTGTTGAACAGATCACTCGCAGCGTATAGTAAAATCCTGCTTTTAAGCGCCAGTGCAGCACCCTTTGTTGCTCGTCCATTATCCTCCAATTGCACAGGCCTGTCTGGCAGAACCTTTGCACAGGAATCACATTCATCAGTAATAAA
>CAYSAH010000013.1:0-20358 GCA_964428945.1 uncultured Bacteroidaceae bacterium
CTGATATTATCCGATCTGATAAAAAACTTGGACCGGGAGCACAAAAATTGCTTGGAAATGTCCGGTTCAAGCATGACAATGCCATAATGAGCTGCGATTCGGCATATTTCTATTCCAAATCCCATTCAATGGACGCGTTCAGCCATGTGAAGATCGAGCAGGGCGACACCCTTTTTCTCTATGGCGACAAACTGCATTATGAGGGAGAATCCCATATTGCCAAGGTCAGGAATAATGTAAAATTAGTTGATGATAGCACGGTACTGTTAACAAATTACCTGGACTATAACAGGGAAACAGAAATAGCATACTACCTGAATGGAGGTGTGATAACGGAAGGAGAGAATAAGCTTTCAAGCAAACAGGGTTACTATTACACACAAACAGAGGTGTTCCATTTTAAAGACGATGTGGTTATTATTAATCCTGACTACACAATCTATTCAGATACCCTGCAATACAATACCAAAACAAAAGTAAGCTACTTTTTTGGACCTACTGAAATCATCGGAGAGGAGAACTACATTTATTGTGAAGGAGGATGGTATGATACAGATAAAAATATATCCCTGTTAAATAAAAAAGCCTTTCTGAAAAGTGATGGAAGAACACTCAGTGGCGACACCTTATACTATGAAAGAGACAATGGATTTGGCAGGGCCAGGTCAAATGTTGAGCTCTTTGATTCTGCCCAGAATGTGATCTTACGTGGTAATCGCGGAATCTATTATGAAAAGGACCAGTTAGCTACGCTTACCGACAGCGCTCTTATGATACAGGTGGAGGGTCCTGATTCATTATTTGTCCATGCAGATACACTGAGATCTGTGGCCGATACCTCCAGTAAAACCAATTCAAAAATACTTCTTGCCTATCATCATGTGAAGATCTTCAGGCCTGATATACAGGGTATGTGCGATTCATTGACCTATATAGAAAAGGACAGTATTTTCCATCTGTTTGGATCCCCCGTTATATGGTCGGATGAAAACCAGATAACAGCAGCCAAAATCGAACTTACCAACAGGAATAAACAACTGTACAGGATCTATTTGAAAAATATTGCCTTGCTGGTTCAAAAAAACGATTCCGTGAAATTCAACCAGATAAGAGGCAAAAACATGCTTGGTTATTTTAAAAATAACCAGCTCGTTAAACTGGAAGTGACAGGCAATGGGCAAACGATCTATTACGCAGAGGATCAGGGAGAAATTATTGGAGTCAACAGGGCGGAATGCTCTGATCTTGTTATTCACCTTGTAGATAATAAGGTGAGCAAGGTGAATTACCTTGTTAAACCAACCGGGAAATATTATCCTTTAAACCTTCTGCCTGAGAATCAGCGCTATCTCGATGGATTTTCCTGGAATGAAGCATGGAGACCCATGAAATTCACAGACGTATTCTTTTGGAAATAAAAAAGGGAACGTTGAAAGTTCCCTTTTTTATTAATATTCATCTTCATTGAAGAAGAAATCATCTTTGCTTGGATAGTCGGGCCAGATATCTTCTATACTTTCATAAATCTCACCCTCATCTTCTATCTCCTGCAAATTTACAATAACTTCTAAAGGTGCACCGGATCTGATGGCAAAATCGATCAGTTCATCCTTGCTCGCCGGCCACGGCGCATCTTCAAGTTTTGATGCTAATTCTAGTGTCCAATACATAATTCAAAAAATTCCGGCACCATATTGGCCCTGGTTTAATAAGGCGCAAATATAGAATTTTTTTTTATTTATACAATTACGGTTTCCATGGTATTTCCCTGCTTCCGGAAATATAAGCTAACTTCCTGGCTAACAAGAAGTAATAATCTGAAAGCCGATTGAAATATTTTATAAGCACTTCATCAATTTCTTCCTCTGCGGCCAGTTTCAGAATTATTCTCTCAGTACGGCGACAAACAGTTCGTGCTACATGAGCCTGGGAGGAGGAAATATCGCCTCCGGGAAGTATAAATGAAGTAAGAGGAGGTAAATTATGGTCCATCAGATCAATTGCCGATTCGAGATAAAGTACATCCTCCTCTTTAATTGAAGGCATATTGTCTGGAAGTTCATCACCATCAGCTGCAATTATCGATGCCGCAGACATCAGGCGGTCAAGTATAACAAGCAATTGCGCCTTAATTGAATGATCTCCGGCCATATCCATTAGCAAGGCAGTATGTGCCATCAGCTCGTCAATTGTACCGTATGTTTCAATTTTGAGGTGGTACTTTGAGACCCTTCTTCCGCCCAGAAGTGAGGTACTACCCTTATCACCCCCTTTTGTATAAATCAAGGATTTTTTAATATTCATAGAAAAACAATTTTTGGATCAACACGAATAGTTCTGTTTTGTTCATTTTTTGAACATCAAAATTAAACAGTGTAACCAGGAAAGAGACAGGTTAATTCTTAATAAGCCTGTTTTTATTGATCTCATCGCTCGCAACCTCACCGTCAATAAGTCGCAGAATCCGATGGGCGTGACGTGCAATGTCTTCCTCGTGTGTAACCAAAATGATTGTGTTTCCTTTTGCATGGATCTCATCAAGAAGATTCATAATATCCAATGAAGTTTTGGAGTCCAGGTTACCTGTTGGTTCATCAGCAAGTATAATGGAAGGAGTATTAACAAGTGCCCTTGCAACAGCAACTCTTTGCCTCTGACCTCCTGAAAGTTCGTTGGGCTTGTGATGCATCCTGTCAGTAAGCTGAACACTTTCGATCACTTCTTTCGCGCGCTCAATCCTGGTCACTTTATTCACACCTGCATATACCATAGGCAGGGTCACATTCTCAAGGGCTGTATATCTGGGAAGCAGGTTAAAAGTCTGGAATACAAAGCCGATCTCCTGGTTCCTGATCTCGGCAAGTTGATTGTCCTCCATTTTACTGACATCAGTGCCATTAAGAATATAAGTACCTTCAGTTGCAGTATCAAGACAGCCAATCAGGTTCATCAGCGTAGACTTTCCAGATCCGGAAGGGCCCATGATGGCTACATATTCATTGCGCCTGATCTTAACTGAAACAGAGCGCAGTGCCTGCACAACGATCGAGCCAACATAGTAATTCTTGACGATATTCTGAAGATCAATTACGTATTCCATTGCTTTAAATTATTGTATACGAATGTAGGTATAATACGAAAATATTCCCTGCAAATTGTTATAATTTTAACATATAATGCTTCTTTGCCATTTCCGGTCTTTTAATCAATATGCCAAAATAAAAAAGGTCCAGGGATATGCTTATCCCAGGATCATTCCGACATTCATTCCAGCATCTTTCCATCTCTTTAGACCAATAAATATCATCAAGGATTAATATGAATTCTGTTATTTTTTTATTTTCCAGGATCGCCTTCACTTTTTCGATAGTTGGCCCGTACCTGTGATCACCGTCAATGAAGACCAGCAGATGATCGGAGGCCTTGTTGACAAGTCCACGAAAATGGTTCTTGAATTCACCCCTGATCAGCTCAACTTGCTTTAATCCGGATTCTTCTGCATGACTTACAGCAAATGCATGCTTCCCGCAACTGCCTTCAATACTTGTAAAAGGCACAGTTCCTGCTCCTGCCGCTAAGTAAGCCGTACTGATGCCCAAACCAGTCCCAAACTCAATCAGCTCAGCTGGCCGGTACCACTTTGCCAGCCTGTACAGGAGGGCTCCCTGTCTGTATGTAACTGATGACCGTCTAGCCAGGGAGGCAAGTGACCTTTGCCCTGACTTTGTGATCCGGCTTCCGGCCCCCAGGTCGTTGATTACAATTTTTTCCCGACTGTTCCTTATGCTTTTGTGGTATTCAATTATTTCTGAAGGGACTTTCTCCCGTTTCTTATTGTAAATAACATTCCGGACCAGGACGTAAACATAGGGACTATGAATACCGAAACCATTTTTTCTTCCGGAATGGAGCCAATGTATGAGATATTTCCAGGAAATTGAGAATATGCCAGAAGCTTTTTTATTCAAAATCTTAACTTTACGATCAGCAAGGTATTTTTATAAGCTTAAAATTAAGAAAGTTTAGTTCAGGATAGTTAATTTCGGGAAGATTCACCTGCTACGTCCGGTATTTATAAATACAAAAGAAATGCAAAGCTTCCTTCAACAGGATATTCAGTTCCTGCCAGGCGTCGGACCGGCCAGGGGTGATATACTCAGGAAGGAGATCAACATTAATACTTTCGAGGACCTTATCTATTATTTCCCATTCAGGTATGTCGATAAGAGCCAGTTCTATAAAGTGAAGGATATAAATCCTGACCTTCCCTATATTCAGATCCGGGGAACAATCAAAAAATATTCTTCGGCAGGCGGAGGCAGAGCTAAACGGCTTGTTGCCACCTTTGGGGATGATACAGGAAATTTGGAACTGGTTTGGTTTAAGGGGGCGAAATGGATACCTGAAAATTTCCCTCCGGGTAAGGAAGTTATAATTTTTGGAAAACCTTCTGCTTACAACAGGAAACTGAATATTGTCCACCCTGAGATGGAAGATCCTGCTAATGTGAAAAAATTAAAATCCAACCTCCAGGCAGTGTATGGCACTACGGAAAAAATGAAGGACAATTACCTGACCTCAAAGGCCATCAGTAAATTGCAGTCTACCCTTATCCAAATGCTGCCGGCAAATTTCAGCGAAACGCTTCCTGCCTGGCTGCTTGAAAAGCTTAAACTGGTTACCCTTGACAGGGCGCTCAGGCAGATCCATTTCCCTGATTCCGTTAGTGAATATAAACGTGCTGAACTGAGGCTGAAATTTGAAGAACTCTTCTACATTCAACTCAACATCCTGCAGAAGAGAACCATCAGAAAGACCGAATTCAGAGGATACAAATTTTCAAATGTTGGCGAACACCTGAATTCATTCTACCATGAAAATCTTCCTTTTGAGCTCACAAATGCACAGAAGAAAGTATTAAGGGAGATACGTGCTGACCTGGGTTCCGGAAAGCAGATGAACAGGCTGCTGCAAGGAGATGTTGGAAGCGGGAAAACCCTTGTGGCGCTCATGTCGATGCTCATTGCACTCGACAACGATTTCCAGGCTTGCCTTATGGCCCCAACAGAAATATTAGCAAATCAGCACTTTGCCAGCATACAAAAATTCCTTGATGGCTTAAATGTAACAGTGGAACTTCTGACAGGTTCCACTAAAAAGGCGGATCGTGAACCCATCCATGCCGGCCTTCTGGATGGAACACTAAAAATCCTTGTTGGTACTCATGCCTTGCTGGAAGATATTGTGCAGTTTAAAAACCTTGGGCTGGTGATCATCGACGAGCAACACCGTTTTGGAGTGGCCCAGAGAGCAAAGCTATGGCAAAAAAGTAAGATCCTGCCCCACATCCTCGTAATGACCGCCACACCCATCCCCAGAACATTGTCAATGACCCTTTACGGCGACCTTGATATTTCAGTGATTGACGAGCTTCCTCCTGGCCGTAAACCAATTATCACAAAGCATTTTTATGATAACCAGCGGCTGCGGGTTTTCGGTTTTATGAAGCAGGAAATTCTTAAAGGAAGACAAATATATATTGTTTACCCGCTGATCTCAGAGTCAGAAAAAATGGATTACAAGGATCTTGAAGACGGATTGGAAAGTATCTCCAGGGCTTTTCCCCCTCCTGAATACCAGGTTAGTGTTGTGCATGGGAAAATGAAATCAGAAGAAAAGGAAATCTCCATGAAGCATTTCGTGGAAGGTCGGACCCATATCATGGTGGCTACAACAGTTATTGAAGTGGGTGTGGATGTTCCCAATGCAACAACCATGATCATTGAAAGTGCGGAACGTTTTGGGCTCTCCCAACTCCACCAGTTACGCGGTCGTGTCGGAAGAGGCGTGGAACAGTCCTATTGCATCCTGATGTCGGGTTATAAGCTATCGGAAGATGGAAGGAAACGACTGGAAACAATGGTTTCCACTAATGACGGGTTCGAGATCGCAGAAGTGGACCTTAAACTCAGGGGTCCGGGGGATCTTGAAGGTACACAGCAGAGTGGTGTCCCTTTCAACCTGAAAATTGCCCACCTCGGTAAGGACCAGCAGATACTTACCCTTGCAAGGGATGTTGCTGAGAAGATCCTTGAAGAAGATCCAGGGCTGCAACTGGAGAAACATTTCATTTTTGCCAAATACGTAAAGAAGGGATCACCCAACAAATTGCAGTGGGGGGATATTAGTTAACATAAACTGACCCTGACTGAAAACAGGTTTGCCGGGTAAAAACGCTCATCAGTTCGGAGGATATTAAAATAATAAATTGAAAGACATCTTAGATCGATCACAAATCAGCATACATTGAATGAATAGCAGGAAGAAAATGTTAAATAAAGAACTTCAGGGAAAATACCGGATCCTGATGTTTGCTGCTTATATTCTGAGTAAGTCATTTATAATAAAACTGATAAACAGGTCAGCTAAGAAAAATACCGGAGCCTCTATACCGGGATTCAACTGCAGCGAAGTTTTTATACCTGGAAGAAATGGTGGGCCGGATATCCGGACACGCATTTTTAAACCCTTAAATGTTTCAGGCAAATTACCCGGTATGCTCTACATTCATGGAGGAGGCTATATCACCGGTAAGCCAGAATCATTTTTAAGCGTAATTAAAAGATTCATTGATGCCAGGCCATCTGTAATTGTTTCCCCGGATTACAGGAAAGCGCTGGACTCACCATACCCGGCCGCCTTTGAAGACTGCTATGATACTTTATTATGGCTGAAGAAGAACTCAGAAAAATTAGGCGTATTACCCGACAGCTTTATTATCGCCGGTCACAGTGCAGGTGGCGGTCTTACAGCAGCAATTTCCCTGAAGGCAAGGGATACCGGAGATGTAAAAATCGCATTTCAGATGCCAATCTACCCAATGATAGATGACCGGCAGCAAACTCCTTCAGCAATAAACAATAATGCCCCGGTATGGAATTCAAAATCAAATGAATTTGGCTGGAACCAATATCTAAGAAATTTGAGAGAACAGCAGTTGGAAACACCTCCCTATGCTGCGCCGGCAAGGGCTTCAGATTATTCAGAACTGCCACCAACAATAACTTTTGTCGGGGACCTGGAACCATTCAGAGATGAGACCATTGAATATGTTGAAAATTTAAAGAAAGCGAATATCCCGGTAGAATTTAGATTATACAAAGGATGTTTTCATGCATTTGAACAGATGGTTCCTGAAGCAAAAATAAGTAAGGATGCATGGGCCTTTGTTCTTAAGGCTTACAGCGATTATATTGATAAATATATCAAAATGGAGATGTCAGTTTAAAGAAGGAAAGATCCTGTTCCCTCTGAGTATCAAAAAAATACTGCTTGTATTCAAAAATGCATTCAAGGTTTATTTCTTTGCTTTTCTGGCCCTTTCCCTTTCGGTATTTTCATCTACCCTGAATCTGACTATATCTTCGATTAACTGAACAGGTAATGGCTGATCGACAGGAAATTGTACCGATCCTTTTCCCTGCTTATACTTTGAAAGCTCCTCTGAAAAGGCTGAATGTCCGGAAGGAGTCGCGTAAAAGCCAATATGATTTTTATATCCTGAAAAATAGACCAGTGGACGGCCGTACAATTTGTAAGCAGGCATACCATAACTTATGGATTCATCTGCTTCCGCTGCATGCTTCCTGATGATCTCCCGAATTTTTTTCAAAGATTCCTGCACACCGGGAGGGAAAAAGCGAATATATTCATCCACATTACTATATTCATTCATAACTTTTACTCTTAATTTACGAACCGGCTTGCGTAAAATACCTGATGGCTATGCATATATTGGCGAAAAATGAAATAATCTCCACCTGTATAAAATTAATAAAAATCCAGTGTAAGTCTAAAACCAGGAATTGTACTAAGCAAATTACCTGAACCGGTATGCTAATCCGAATCCTAAATTTACCGTATTCATTTTTAAATTTTTACCCTCAAAATCCTGTCTGGAATAAAAGTAAGCGATTTCTGCGTTTGCATTCCAGCGATTTGAAAAATTGTACCTTATAGATACACCAGGGTTAAATGCAATTCCTTCTCCCGGCAGACTGCTATTCATTTCCTCAAAATAGGTAGAGTTCGAATAGCCCATTAATGCTTTCATATCAATGAAAAGCCTCTTTTCCAGTGGAACTGAAAATACTGGTCCTGCCAAAATGGTGGTAAAGCCCCAGCCAATATCTGAACTGCCATTGTACATATATGTCATATCCAAAATTGAGGTTGACAGGCTAAAATTCCTGTTTATGGTATATCCAAGGATGATCCCGGCCCCTCCGCCCGTCCCGTCTAATTCTGCAGAGGGATCGGATGCAGGTACCTCCATAAATTTACCAACTGGAAAAGAAGGACTCATCAATAAACCAATTGACCAATTATGATCAATTAACTTCTCGTATTCATTATTACCATCGTCATATTCGGGCAAATAGGAATAGCGCTCCATTCTTCTTTCATTTGCCTTAAATTTTTCATAACTGCCATTTATCGGAACTGTAATCCTTAATGTACCAAGCATTGCACCAATTCCGGCACCAAAACTTACAGGTAGTGCCCCATATAAAATGTAAAAGCCGAGGGGAACCTTCTCATCCCCAACAGCCATTCTTACAATTCCAATTGTTGATGCAACACCAACAACAGTTCCAATTACTGCACCTGTTTCAATACTGAAGTTTCTTCTTATCCCCAGGCGTTTAATACCTGAGTAGTTATAGGTCGACAAATCGATATTTCCTGACAAATAATCCCTCCTGTATATTGAATTTGAAACAAGGACTGAAGAATCTTTTATCTCATATAAAACGCCTGCCATGCTTCCGGATTGATCATTGCATGAAATCCAGCATCTGTATATTTTTGGCCTGTAATTCGTGGAGTCCTGGGCTTTTGACAGATAAAAAAAACATGACAGAACTAAAACGGAAAATGCAATCTTTTTCATCGGTCACATTTTTGGTTAGGGTAGTGAAAATTTCTTTTTATAAGTTAAAGAAAAAATCATTATCTCCAGCTTCCTAATGTATATTACTTAACAATTTCCGGGAATCAAATATTCCTTTCCACAACCTTTGGATAAATCCAATGTTGCACCCGGTAAAAGTGAATATTAATGAAATTGTCACACAAGTATGAAATGAATTGATTTTTTCATTACAGTGCTTCACAGAAGGTGATGGAACCATCCTTATCCGCAACATTTATGGCAAAATTTGTAGTGCCATTTTCATTGTAGTATCCTGTATGATTATATCTGCTGTTCCTCGTTTGCAATGTATACCCAGGCAATCCTGCCTGATGCTAATTTCTCCTTTACTCTTTTATATTCCTCGGCTTCATAGGTGTCGGCCGACAGAATTTCCTCCAGCGATAGTTCAAATACAGTCCCGGGAACAATTGCTTCCTGATTTTGGGACGGAACAGCAATCGGATGATACTTTTCCTTGCTTGCCCTTAATACTTCCTCATCTCTGATTTCAAGTTTTTCTATCCTGTATCCATGCAGAATATCTCTCGTTCCCTTCAATAGCCTGCCGAATGTTTCCATTTGTACCTTTTCAAGCTGAAGCGTCCCGTAAGAAAAAAGAAGTTCTTTCATGATATAACTTTTGTCCCTTTACCTCCTGTCTGCTCCCTGCCTTTCGATCATCCATCCGGGATATTCGGGAGATAACTTACTTATTTCATCCAGTTTCCCAAGTTCTTCAGGTGTGAAAATGATCCCTGTCGCACCCAGGTTATCTTCCAGCTGCTCAGGTTTATTCGCACCAATTATTACGGTTGTTACATGGGATTGATGCAGTAACCATGCCAAAGCAATTTGTGCTACCGTAGCTTTCTTCTCAAGTCCAAGGGTCCTCATTACATCGATGATGTCAAATGCTTTCTCCTTATTTATTGGCGGAAAATCAAAATTCACACGGCGTCCCACATTTTTTTCAAGCTCACGGCTGTATTTTCCACTCAGCAATCCCCCTGCCAGTGGACTCCAGACCATCAGGCCGATCTTCTGGTCGGTTAAAAGCGGGACTATTTCCCTTTCCAGGTCCCGACCTGCAATTGTATAGTAAGCCTGAAGTGAAACAAACTTGCTCAGGTGCTCCTTTGCAGAGATTCCTAACGCTTTCATGAGTTGCCATGCAGCGAGGTTACTGCATCCGATATAGCGCACCTTACCACTTTTTACAAGTGAATCAAGTGCCTCCAGGGTTTCTTCCAATGGGGTCTGCGCATCGAAGCCATGGATCTGGTAGAGATCAATATAATCCATATTTAATCGCTCCAGGCTCTCATCCGCCTGCTGAAGGATATGTTTACGACTCAAACCGGAATTATTGGGTCCCTCCCCCATTCTCCCCCGAACCTTGGTAGCGATAACCAGGTCATCGCGCTTAAGTCCAAGGTCCCTGATGGCCTGGCCGGTCATCTGTTCACTCAGTCCTTCGCTGTATACATTGGCCGTGTCGATGAAATTTATACCTCCATCGATGGATTGCCTGACGAGGGCATTTACCTGCTCCTGTGGCAGGTTCCCGATAGCAGTCCACATTCCCCTGCCTCCAAAGGTCATGGCCCCGAGGCAGAGTTCTGATACTTTTAATCCTGTGTTCCCTAATAAATTGTACTTCATATTCCTATTTTATTATTTGACCTATTTGATCTTTACAGAGGTCATGGTCAGCGATCCGGCAATGGCCTTATCGTTGAACAAGCTTACCTTTTCATTTTTTTCTTTCAAGGCAAGGGCATACAGCAATGGAAGGTAGTGCTCCGGGGTGGGAATTGCAAGTTTGAATACCTCTCCCTGAGAATCATAGTTGACCAGGGCTTCATGATCGTCGCCCAGTATAAATTCCTTCATTTTTGCACTTGCTTCAAGTGCCCAGTCATAAGCATACTCTTCTAAATTCAATTTGTCCCACGCAACACGCTGAAGGTTATGCACCATGTTCCCGCTTCCCACGATCAGGATACCTCTTTCACGCAGTGATTTAAGTTCCCGGGCTAGCTCATAATGGTAAGCTGCAGGTTTAGTATAATCAAGGCTCATCTGGATGACTGGGATATCGGCCTCAGGATACAGGTGTTTAATCACCGACCATGCCCCATGGTCCAGCCCCCATTGCTGATCCAGTCCGATATGAGTCTTTTTAATAAGCTCCTTTGTTTCCCTTGCAAGTGCCGGACTTCCGGGGGCCGGATACTGGACATCATATAATGCTTGCGGAAAGCCTCCGAAATCATGAATGGTTTTCGGATGATCCATGGCAGTTACCATGGTTCCCCTGGTTTCCCAATGGGCTGATATACAAAGAACAGCCCTCGGCTTTTCTATCTCAGAAGAAACATTTCTGAATCCCCTTACAAACTGGTTTTCTTCGATGGCATTCATGGGACTTCCATGTCCAAGGAACAACACAGGCATCCTTACTGTAGGTTTCCCGTTTTCAGCTATCTTCCTGATCAGATCGTTCTTCATGCCTGCAAGCGCCAATGGTGAAATTGCCAGGGTCTTAATAAACCTTTTTCGCTCCATTCCTAAAGGATTAAAAGACATTTGTACAGTCTTAACAATCCGTTCCCGGATTGGTTTGCTGATTATTGAAAATTATACCTGTGAGATTCTGGATAATTAAACATAAACCTCTAATTTTGAAAAGAAAGATTAAAAACAGAAAAGGAAATTTTCTTATGTAACACTTTCCTCAGTTAAAAAATATAAACCTGCCTTCCAATGAAAAATATACTTTACGTCCTCCTTTTTATTTCAAGCTGCAGTTTCGGTCAGCTCACCATAGAAATAGCATTGGATTCAGCATACAACCTGGAACTTGGCTCCTATGATTACCATCAAAAATTCACCGGGCATACGGGATATGCTGCTCCGCTTATTCTCACCAGTGATGGTGGAGCTGCTGTATTTGGCGATTCAGAAGTCGATGAAGAAAGAATCGGTAAACTTGTTAAGATGGATAAAACCGGCCGGGAAGAATGGGCACTGGTGATCCACCCTGAATTTGACGAAATTGAGTCGCAGAGCGTGATCCAGGACAGGGACGGGAATTATTACATTTTTATGCTCAGCTACGATTATAAAAGATTCAGGGGAGGATCAGAACGTGTGATATACCTGGATGGGGAAGGTAAAATAATCTGGGACAAAACTTTCGGGGAATACAGCACATTAAACAGCCCGGCCTATTCTTACATAAAATTGCTCGATGATGGTCGAATCTCCCTGAGGGGACATGTGGTAAATGAAAAACCCGGGGAAGGAAAGGATCCTGTTTACCGTTACTGGGAAGGATGGTTAAATTGCAGCGGCGAAATCACTCAAAAGGCAGGTGATGTAATCGACTGGGCAAAGCAGGACTGGCAAAAATGGTATGAACCTGAGTAATTGTTGCCTGGCCAATCCCGAAAGAAAATTATCCTTGTATCACAATAATTTCCCCCTGGACTTCAAAAAGCCAATCTGCCGGTTCAGAATAAAAATATATAAAGAAATGCACCTGCGAAATATCCTGCCAGAGCTATCAGACTTACTTTTTTCAGATACCAGATGAAATCAATTTTTTCAATCCCCATGGCAGCTACCCCCGCTGCAGAACCAATAATGAGAATACTCCCTCCGGTACCAGCACAGTAAGCAATGGATTCCCAAAAATAGTGGTCCATCGGATAAGTATTCAAATCATACATACCCATTGTTGCAGCCACCAGCGGTACATTATCGATTATTGCCGAAAGAATCCCAAGCGACATGGCAATGGTCCTCAGATTACCAACTGATTCACTCAGTGCTGAAGCCAGGCTCTCAAGTAGTCCAGCAGATTCCATGAAACAATATGATCCGGATGCATTCATCTCGTACTACTTGATTGTCCTTATAAAAATGACTGAGAGAGAAATACCCCGCTGATCTCTCCTGAGGATACAATATCCAAGATATTTTAAGCAGATTATTTATAACGAAAATAAATAGCCTGCAGTAACCACGAAATATGATCTACAGCAATACTTAAGTTACTAACATGAATAATTTTGTACCGGATATTTAGAAAGGTATGGCAGACCAAAATACGATAGATCATCTTGGCTTCGTGGAATCGGTGATAAACGAGGTGGCGACGGTCAGGATCAACAGCCAGTCGGCTTGTGCGGCCTGTCATGCAAAAGGAGCCTGCTCGGCTGCCGACCAGGAGGATAAAATAATGACGGTTTCCACTGGAGGAATGGACTTTCGCAACGGAGAGCAGGTAAAAGTTCACATTTCCCGTCATACCGGTCTAAAAGCCGTCGCTTTCGGTTATGTATATCCTTTCCTTCTCCTGTTGGCCATCCTCATCATACTTACAGTTGCAGGAATGTCCGAACTCCAGGCTGGCCTATGGTCGCTCGCCTCTCTCGTACCTTATTATTTTGCGGTATTTGTATTCAGGAACAGGATCAGTAATTCCTTTACGTTTAAGTTGGAAAAATTATAATACGACTTATGAGTCAGATAATTATTTACACGATTATTACACTTGTCACCATAGGAGCTGTGGCGGCTGTAATCCTCTATTTTGTCGCACAACGGTTTAAGGTGTATGAGGATCCCAGGATCGACCAGGTGGAAGAAGCGCTGCCAGCTGCCAATTGCGGCGGATGCGGTTTTGCCGGATGCCGGAATTTTGCGGAAGCACTTGTAAAATCGGATTCCTTTGAAGGCTTGTTCTGCCCGGTAGGAGGCAATGATGTTATGGGCAATGTGGCATCGATACTGGGAAGGGAAGCTGTGGAACAGGACCCCGAGGTTGCAGTTGTAAGGTGCAATGGCCAGCCGGAATTCCGTCCCAGGACCAACATTTACGATGGAGCACTTTCATGCGCAGTAGCACACAGTCTCTACACAGGCGAGGGTGGCTGTCCACATGGATGTCTTGGCTGTGGCGACTGTGTTACGGTTTGCGATTTTGATGCCATCCATATGAATCCAATCACCGGACTTCCTGAGGTGATTGACGACAAATGTACTGCCTGTGGGGCCTGTGTTAAGGCCTGCCCGAGGGATATCATCGAGTTGCGAAAAAAGAACAAGAAGGATAGAAAAATATATGTATCCTGTATTAATGAGGAGAAGGGCGGCGTGGCACGAAAGAACTGCAGTGTTGCCTGCATAGGATGCAGCAAGTGCTTCAAGGTTTGCGCCTTCGACGCGATAACCATGGAAAACAACCTGGCCTACATCGATCCGGTAAAATGCCGTCTTTGCAGGAAATGTGCCCCGGAATGTCCTACTAATGCAATTCTGGAGATCAACTTCCCTCCACCTAAAGTCAAAGAGGAAGTTACAGCCACGGCCGATGCTGCACCAGTGAAAAAGGACGAAGCCAATGATAACACTCAAAAGGATTAAGCAATGGGATTATTAACCTTCTCAAGAGGTGGGGTGCACCCACCTGAAAATAAGATCTCAGCAGGTAAAAAAATAGAATTCGCAGGTCTTCCTGAACAGGTAATCATCCCGGTAACACAGCACCTGGGTGCCCCGGCAAAGGTCCTTGTCGATAAAGGTGATCCGGTCAGGACCGGGCAACTGATCGCACAGGCAGCCGGATTTGTTTCAACCAATATTCATTCATCCGTAACAGGAAAGGTCATAAAGGTCGATTCTTTCCCTGATACATCAGGCTACAGGAAAACAGCTGTTCAGATCCAGGTGGAAGAAGACCAGTGGGCTGAAGGAATTGATACCAGTGAGGATTTGAATGAATTGATCGAAGGCACATCCGAGGAGATCAGGAATAAAATTCTTGCTTCGGGGATAGTGGGTCTGGGTGGTGCAACCTTCCCTTCCCACGTAAAACTTATGACTCCAAAGGGTAAAACAGCCGAATACCTTATTATAAACGGTGTTGAATGTGAGCCCTACCTTACTGCCGACCATGCCCTGATGATGGAGAAGAGCAAGGAACTTGTTGTAGGCATAAAGATCCTGATGAGGGGTCTGGGTGTGGATAAAGCAATCATTGGAATAGAAAACAACAAACCCGACGCCATTGCTCTTATGACGGAAGTTACAGGGGCGGATCCGAATATCAGGGTCCAGGGCCTGCTTGTCAAATATCCCCAGGGAGGAGAAAAACAACTGGTACAGGCACTGCTAAAACGGGAAGTGCCTTCCGGCGGTCTGCCGATCGACGTAGGAGTGGTGGTATTCAATGTCGGAACAGCATATGCCTCTTATCTTGCTGTACAAAAGAACAGACCGCTTATCGAAAGAGTAGTGACTGTTACAGGAAAATCGGTATCAAATCCTTCCAACTTTTTAACCAGGATCGGCACCCCAATTTCATTCATTATTGAAAAAGCAGGTGGTTTACCCGGGGATACAGCCAAGGTGATCAATGGCGGACCCATGATGGGTAAAGCGGTCTCCAACCTCGATATCCCCATTGTGAAAGGCAGTTCAGGTATACTATTGCTCAAACAGGAAGAAGCAAAACGCAAGGAGGTACAGGCCTGCATAAGGTGCACAAGGTGTGTGACCGTTTGCCCGATGGGACTCGAACCCTACCTCCTGATGACCCAGGCTGAAAAAGCGATGTTCGACAAACTCGAGCACAACAAGGTCATGGATTGCATCGAATGTGGAAGTTGCAGTTATACTTGCCCTTCAGCACGCCCATTGCTGGATTATATCCGCCTTGGGAAAGCAGAAGTGGGCAAAATCATGAGGTCGAGGAAAGCAGTTTAAAGAAATTATGACAAAAATTTTATAATGAATAAATTAATCGTTTCACCATCACCTCACGCACACACTTCACAAAGTGTACCCAAACTGATGTATGGGGTGATCATTTCGATGATCCCGGCATTGATTGCTTCAGTCTATTTCTTCGGAATTGGAATGATCATAATCACCGGGGTCTCAATCCTGTCTTGCATCCTTTTTGAATACCTGATCCAGAAGTATCTTCTGAAAGTAAAGCCGACTCATCTTGACGGGTCTGCTTTACTCACAGGTATGTTGCTCGCCTTCTGCCTCCCGGCAAATATTCCGTTCTGGATGGTCATGATCGGGGCACTGGCTGCAATAGGAATAGGCAAGATGACCTTTGGCGGACTTGGAAACAATATCTTCAACCCTGCGCTGGTCGGACGGGTCTTCCTTTTCATATCCTTCCCGGTTGCCATGACAAGCTACCCGGAGCCGGGACAATGGATGAAATATACTGACGCAACAACAGGAGCCACACCACTGGGCATTCTTGCTGAAGGGATCGGGAACAGTACTGCCGGTGAACTGATGGCAGAAGTTCCTTCCTATATGGACCTGTTTCTCGGGAAGATGATGGGGTCCGCCGGGGAGGTTGCTGCCCTTGCCCTCTTGCTCGGACTTATTTATATGCTGGTAAAAAGGATCATTACATGGCACATTCCGGTTTCGATTCTTGGAACCGTTGCAGTTTTTACCGGGATCCTGTGGCTTGCCAATCCAGACAGCTATGCCGATCCGCTGTTCCACCTTTTAACAGGAGGTTTAATGCTCGGAGCGATCTATATGGCCACAGATTATGTCACATCGCCAATGACCAGGAAAGGGATGATCATTTACGGAATACTCATAGGTGTGCTCACTGTTCTCATCAGGGTCTTCGGGGCTTATCCCGAAGGTGTTCAGTTTGCGATCCTGATTATGAACGCCTTTGTACCCTTGCTAAATAAATTCATAAAACCCTTACGCTTTGGAAAGGAGGTGCAACATGGCTAAGAAAGAATCAACCTTTTCAAGTATGCTGATCACCCTGTCAGCTGTGGCGCTGATCTCAGCCGCACTCATGGGAGGAGCATATGAACTTACAAAGGAACCTATAAGGCTGGCAGATCTGAAGAAGAAAAACGAAGCGATTGAAATTGTAGTTCCCCAATTTAATAATGTCCCTTCAGAAGAATATCTTACCTACGGTATTGATGGCGATTCTGTTGTGCTCTATTCCGTTAAATTGGATGGAAAGGAAATTGCAACTGCAGTGGAAACCTTTACAAATAAAGGCTTCAGCGGCCAGTTTAAGCTGATGGTCGGCTTTGATACCACCGGTAACATAATTGATATAGCTGTGATAAGCCATTCCGAAACTCCCGGGCTTGGTGATAAGATGGAAGCCGGGAAATCTGATTTCCATGTTCAGTTCCAGGGCAAAAATCCGGATGAATTCAAACTGATGGTGACGAAAGATAAAGGAGATGTCGATGCGTTAACCGCATCAACCATCTCCTCAAGAGCCTACTGTGATGCTGTACAAAGGGCTTTTAATGCCTTTAAGGCAAGCAGACCTTCCAATTAAAGAATAAAAAATTCAAATATGAACCAGTGGAATAATTTCAGTAAGGGCCTTTTAAAAGAAAATGCGGTATTTGCATTGGTCCTCGGTATGTGCCCGACCCTGGGGGTGACCACCTCAGCCATCAACGGCCTGGGAATGGGTCTGGCAACCACCTTCGTCCTGGTAATGTCAAACCTTGTTGTTTCGTCCGTTAAGAACCTTATCCCGGACAAGGTAAGGATCCCTGCTTTTATTGTGATCATTGCAACCTTTGTTACTGTTGTGGAACTTGTAATGAAAGCCTATGTACCCACCCTTTTCGATGCTCTGGGTCTTTTCATACCTCTGATAGTTGTTAACTGCATTGTACTGGGAAGGGCTGAAGCATTTGCTTCAAAAAATAATGTGATCTCCTCAATCATCGACGGACTTGGCATGGGGATAGGATTCGCCCTTGCGCTGACCACACTTGGAAGTGTAAGGGAGATCCTTGGAAGCGGATCGATATTCGGAGTCTCTTTTATGAAGGGTGATGGCATGCTGCTGTTCATTCTTCCCCCGGGTGCATTTATAGCCCTTGGTTACCTTCTCGTTCTGGTTAACAAACTGAAAGCAAAAATCGCCTAGTCATGGAATATGTATTGATCATCATCGCCGCTGTTTTTGTCAGCAACATCGTACTGAACCAGTTCCTTGGGATCTGCCCTTTCATCGGGGTTTCCAATAAGGTCGAAACTGCCATCGGGATTACAGGTGCCGTTACCTTTGTGATGGTTATTGCCACCCTGGTAACCTACCTTATTTTCAAATATGTTCTGGTTCCGCTTGAACTCTCCTACCTGAGAACCATTACCTTCATTCTTATCATTGCTGCCCTTGTTCAAATGGTTGAGATCATACTTAAAAAGATCAGCCCGCCGCTTTACCAGGCTCTTGGGATCTTTCTTCCATTGATCACAACGAACTGCGCAGTGCTGGGAGTTGCTGTCCTGGCTGTACAAAAGGATTTTAACCTGCTTGGAAGCGTTGTGTTCGCAATCGGTAATGCCCTTGGATTCGGACTTGCACTAATCACCTTCTCGGGAATTCGCGAGCAGCTCGACATGGCGAATCTTCCGAAACCAATGAAAGGTGTTCCAATAGCATTTATCGTTGCAGGCCTCATGGCCCTGGCATTTTTGGGATTTACAGGGATCGTATAGTACTATTTACTAATCTTTCATTCAACTTTTAGAGCTGGTCCGACAACTTGCATACCATGGCCGGCAAATACCTTTGAAATTTCTTCTTTCGATGGAGGAGATGTCCATTTGTCAGTAACAGCAAAGAACTCTTCCATTTTACCAGCAGGCAGGTATGAAACAATCATTTTACCTGTTTCGGTAAGTTGAATAAATGCATGTTGAACTTTTCGTGGAAGAAAAATTGTATCGCCTGATTTCATTTGATATGTATCATCACCAACCTGGAACAAATATTCTCCATCAATCACATAGAACCATTCATCCTGATTCGGATGAATATGCAAGGGAGGTCCGCCTTTAGGAGTTAACCCGGTTTGTTCAAAAACTGCCAAATCATTTTCAGTGTCTCTACCAGATATTTTAATATCAAGTGTATTTAAAGTTACACCTTTCATTTTATAGTGAATACCAAACCTGGCTTCACCAGAATTTACTTTAAATCCTTTACCTGTTCTTGCTATAGCAGTGGGTATCATTTTTGCGAAGAGAGTAAAAGGGTAAAGTGCAAGAATTGTCAACATAAATTTTCCCCGTTTCATAACTTCGCATTTTTTTGTTAATACTCCTCTTATAACAAAATTTTTCAATTAAAGTTATCCGGGGTATTCAATCGGGATGAGAGCATGTTCGGTTAAGGCAGATGCATGCCACCTGACGAGAGTTTGCTTCATCCACATAGATTGAACTATTTCAATAATATCAGATGGCAATTCACCTAATTTTTTTGTTTGCCAATTTCTTTCATTTTCTATGTTCTTTTTAGCAAGCTTTATAGCTTTAAGTGCATAAAAAGCTCCACCAAGAGAATGGTCTGCCATGTGAGCTGTGGCAACCGTTTGTCCAATTGAACGAGCTATTGCCTTATAAACAGGATTTTCCACTTGTCTTGCTACTGCATGAGCACCCAAAGAAGCCTTCATTGCCACTCTTGTTGGTATAGTGTCATTTTCCCATTGTTTTGCTACATCCAAAGCATATAGTAATCTTTCGTCTATCTCCTTCTCAATAAGGAACAATACATGCTCAGAACATTCAATCGCCCATTTAATCAACTTACGATGATTATCTTTCGTAAGTGGTCCACCACGATGTTCTGCAATAAATGGATATCGTTTTGATTGTTTTGCCGTCTTTTTTAGATTTTCGTTTTGCATTTCTATGCCCTTTTTCAATCAATCATATCAAATTATCTAATGGTGTATTTTCACAATGACAGCTACGGTTGGTATAAGAAAAGTAGTCGACTATGTACTACTTTCCTGTTAAGTTACAAGAAAGTTGTTGCGGGCTACAGGCATTGAATTTACTACTGTCTCGGCTATTAATTATATGCATGGTTAAGCAGTGTAATTATTTCTTTTCCTTTTTTTCTCTAATCAATCTTAAAGTGTATTCTAATGTGTATTCTTTTTCCATAAGTAAATCATCGATTGTTGGTGTTACCGGGTAATCAGGAAATACTCCATTGACTTCATCACTATTGTGGCAAGGCATATAAACTTTCGAGAGAGCTGTTATACAAAACATTTTTGTTTCGGGTAACATAAACTGATCCTGATCACCATTGCTTATCAATGGTTGTCCGGTTTCTTCTCCTACCAAAAAAGCACTCTGATAACATCTTGCTGCTGAAGGGAAACTTGTTGCAGCAGAGTATGACAAAGGCCCTATTAAAATATAAGTTGAACCGTTGAACCGCCTTTTACGAGCAGAGGTATGACTTGAAAATTCCTCAATAAAATAACCATCCTGAATATATCCCCCTGCTTTTTTGTCTTCAATAAATTCCTTTG
>CAYSAH010000014.1:0-20204 GCA_964428945.1 uncultured Bacteroidaceae bacterium
TAGATACCCCTGTCTATTTCCTTATTGGTGCAGGACTGATCATGGTTGTTACACTCAGGTTCTCGAAAAAGGCAAGGTCCGTTACAGCAACAACCATTGATCTAAGCCGCCAGGGTGAAGGTTCTGAACGATTTGCTTCAAATTCCCTGGCAAGGTTCATTGTCAGATGGACTGTAGGGATCTCCAATGGGTTTGGAAGATTTACTCCACGGGCGCTTAAAAAATTTATTGGAAAAAGGTTCGATGAGGATATTTCCCGGGATGATAAAAAGGAGAAGCTTGCGTTTGACCTGGTCAGGGCATCTGTAAACCTTGTTGTTGCGAGTATCCTCATTGCTTTGGGTACTTCACTGAAACTTCCGCTTTCAACAACCTATGTTACTTTCATGGTCGCGATGGGATCCTCGCTTGCTGATGGTGCATGGGGAAGAGACAGTGCTGTATACCGGATAAGCGGAGTGCTTATCGTTGTAGGAGGATGGTTCTCCACTGCGTTCACCGCTTTCCTTTTATCCTTCATTCTCGCCACAGTTATCTTCTTCGGAAAACTTCCGGTCATCATACTACTTATCGGTATTTCTACATTTATCTTATTAAGAACACATAACATACACAGGAGGAAGACCAAAAAAGAAGAACGAATTGACGGCGAGGTTATTACTGCTGCTTATGAAGTATTGAAAGTTTGTGATGATGAGGTAAAAAGAACGATGATCAAGGTCTCCAAGATCTTCTCACTTACATATTCCAATTTTTTCAAGGAAAAACACCAGGAGTTGAAAAAACTGAAGAAGGAATCCGGGAACCTTGCAAAAAAGATCAAAGAGCTTCAGGAAGATATACCAAATACGCTGAGAAAGTTTGAGGATAGCGATCAGTTAAGCGGCCATCATTATGTTCAGGTAATTACAACGATGAAGGAAATGTGCAGCACACTGAACCATATTATTCAGCCAGCCTTTAATCACCTGGATAACAAACATGCTTTTGATAAGGAACAATCCCATAAAATGAAGGATTTCAATGAACAGGTAAGCAGTTTTTTCAATTTTGCCGTCAGTATTTTAAAGAACCGGAATTTTGAAAAAATAGAAGAGCTGGTCCATCAGCGCGATGAGATTACCGGACTGGCGAATGAGATACTGATCAGCCGTGTGAAGATCCTTAAGAAATCAAGGAAAGGAGCGAAGCTGAGTATAACCTATATCGATATGATTTCGGAAACAAAAAATCTGCTTCAAAAAGCTGTTCAGCTGGTAAGGGCCGATGCCAAACTCATGGATTCCTTCTCAGGCATAAAAAAACCGGTTGAAGAAAAAATCCCTCATTAAAAATGTCTGTTTCTGCTTCTACCTGGTATACCAATTTTTACACAGGATCAATCATTCCCATAAAAGTGGTCAAGGAACCTGTAACGCTCATCATTCCTTGCGGTTATGGCCTTTGACTCTGTATCAATTACCATTACCGGCGGAGCAGGATCATCAGCCTCCGCAGCCAGCCATTCAGGCAGACCATCACCGTTCGGGTTTCCGCTTTTAATGAAATTGGCAAAATATTGCTGCATTGTTTCTGACACTTTATAATCCTCTTCTGTCCATTCGAACAGGTCGACGAGTCCCAGGTTCCCCATACAATATTCGATTTCACAGGCATGGGGTGCCCCGATTGCCGGAAAAGCCATCAAACCCCTGCTCTTCCCCTGCTCAGTAAGCGGTGGACGTAGCTTACTGAAAAGATACCTGTAAACATTCTTTTCACTGCTCTTAAGATGGAGGTCAGCCCACTTCCAGGTACTGTAAGCAATAAATTGGTCTGAAGCCAGGTCTGTTGCTGATCTTTCGATTTCTTTTTCGTTACCATGAGGATAAAGCTGCAGCACCTTTTCCCAGGAAGCAGGGAAGGTTTCTTTTACCCTTTTAATATAATTCTCTTCCCCATAATCCTGACCCTGAATAAAAGCAAAACCAGGTATTTCAGCTGAATTCCATCCCAGTAATATAGGTACCTGTGCCTGTTCTCCCTTTTCAAATATTTCGGGGAGCGATGCAGGGAAGAAATATCCGTCAATAACTGTTGAAAATCCGAAATTTCCTGATCCGGAGTATAGTTTCATCAGGTCTTCAGTTCCCATGGCACGCAGCTCGGTAACCGAGGCCAGTCCAGCCTTCTCCATAAAATCCAAACCCTCTTTTTCAGCAACGGCAAGCGGCACCGGGAACAATGTAGGATTAATTGCTGCCCCGCTTTCTCCAATGGCACCAGCAATCAGGTCCTTTGAAAGCGGAGAGGCCATTTGTGAGCTGACCGAGATCGATCCTGCCGACTCCCCTGCTATAGTAACCCTTCCGGGATCACCTCCAAAAGCAGCAATGTTTTCTTTTACCCACCTTAGAGCCGCATTTTGATCCAGCAATCCGTAGTTACCTGAAGCATTATAAGGTGCTTCAGCGCTAAGCTCAGGATGGGCAAAAAAACCGAAAATATTAAGCCTGTAATTCACTGTCAGGGTAACAATACCTTTCCGGGCCATACTTGCCCCGTCGTATCTGGGTTCAGAAGCCTCACCAGCCACAAAACCTCCCCCGTAGAAATAAACCAGGACCGGTAGTCCCTGTTCTCCCTTTTTCGCCGGGGTCCATACATTCAGGTACAGGCAATCCTCACTTTCCTTTTCCGAACGAAAGATCATGTCTCCCCACACATTCGGTTGTACCGGCCGGGATCCGAATTTTTTTGTTTCCAACACATCTTTCCATGGCTCTGCAGGCTGAGGGGCCTTCCATCGAAGCTCTCCAACCGGGGGCTTTGCATATGGTATCCCAAGATAGGTTGAAAGACCGGTTTCTGCATCATAATTTCCTTCAATGGTCCCGGTGCTGATACTGGCCTGTAAAGGGCCGGATTCAAGGGCTTTGTCAATACAGGAAGACAGTGCCATCGCTGTTGCTGTTAAAAGGAGGATTGATTTTTTCATAATGTCGGTGCTTGGGGAATGGGATTAAAGATTTAATTATAAAAATAGTGTTTTTATTTTTCAACCCGGAAGTAGGAAAGAAACTTTCATTTCTCCATAAAAAATTAATTCTTCTCAACAACATTTATTTCAATTCAGAACCTATCGTGCTTCCTGAGGAGAAAAAGAACCGCTTCAGTAAAAATATTAACAAATCTCCATATAATATGCAGCAGTAATATGAATGAACCTTCCGTATTTATAAACTGCAAATAGCTGATCATTTGGCACTTTAGCAATCTATATTTTCCATTGAAGCTAATATTTTTCTATATTTGATATAGAACCGATCCAGGCAATGATGGAAGAAAAAGAATTCGTATTTTTTAGCACCTACTACGATAAGGAGCTCTTAAGACAAGCGGTAATTCTGCTGAATGAAAATGGATGCAAATACAGGATTTTGGACAGATCTTCTCATCCAACAGGTCGGGCTCCATTAAGCAGGTATATCGAGACCGATCTGCTCATCACAATAAATGATTTTGACAAGGCAGCTGAATTGCTAATGCAGGAGGATAGTTAAAAAGTTAATTGCACCTGGGATTACTATTCCCCCTTTTTATCTTCCGAGGAAAGTTCCCCTAGTTCATTAAACATCTTCCAGGTACCGGTCTTGTTCCCTTTCGTATAATGCATTTCAAAGCGCAGGGTACCCTTGTCGTCCCATATGAACCAATCACCGTCCTTTATATTATCCTTGTAGGAAGCCAGTGCAACCTTGATCCCTTCCTCATTCCAGGTGATCCAGGTGCCATCCATCTTCCCTTCCCTGTATGAACGGATTTCCTTTCTTTTCCCCGATTCGAAGTATAGTGTAACCGGACCGTCGATCAGTCCTTTCTTTATAGATAGTTCAATCCTCTTATTCCCGTTTGTATAAAACTCGATATAGGTTCCGGTATAGAGGTCCCCGCTTTCATTATAGTATAACCCTTCCTGATCAATAACTACCTGGGCCGGGGCCAAGGCACCAAAAAGTACAAGAAATAAGGTCAGATACCAGCTTCTTAAATTCATTCTGCTTTTATCAGGCCTGTGAGTAGACTACAAGGTAGGTGTAACGGATTCAAGTTCAACCTTTAAATTCAGGTTTGAAGATGAAGTGGATACTTCTTTAAGGGTGATGTTCTTGTAAGAAACGTAATCGATATCAATATCGTAGGTTCCTGGTGTCAACCCCTTTATCCTGAAGTTTCCATTCAGGTCTGTATAGGTTTTCTGATCACAACCCTTCAGTTTCAAGCTAACTCCAACCAGCGCTTCACCTGTTGATATGTCTGTAACCTTGCCCTCAATCTGGTTTGTTTTAATTGCAACAGGATTACTTTGCTCAGGTTCACTTGCATATAGTGCTGAAACTGCCAGCACCATAAAAACTATAAAAATCAATTTTTTCATTTTATCTATTATTTAAATTATTATTTCTTTATTGAACGAATTTGTACCCGACACCTTTTACTGTCCTTATATAATCCTCACCAATCTTGCTCCTTATCTTTCGTATATAAACATCCATTGTACGTTCCCCGACAACGGTATCCGTTCCCCATATATGGTTAAAGATCTCCTCCCTGCTAAACATCCGGTTTGGTTTGGAAGCCATGAATGAAAGGATCTCAAACTCCTTACGTGGAAGTTGAATTTCCCTGTTGTTCTTGAATACTGAATAATATTCCCTGTTTATTGTAAGCTCATTTCCCGGATTTCCATTTCCCTTTAAGGAATAAACATCGGTGTTCCTTCTCTTCATCAGGGCCTTCATCCTTGCAATCAATACTTTTGGACTGATTGGCTTGATGACATAATCATCAGCTCCTGCTTCAAAACCTGCCAGCTGGGAGTAATCTTCCCCACGGGCTGTGAGCAATGCTATAATAGGATCATAGGAATCCTCATTTTGCCTGATCTTCTGGCAGACTTCAATTCCGTCCATAAATGGCATCATGATGTCCAGCAGAATCAATTCCGGCCTGAATTCCATTGCAAGCGCAATGGCATCTTTTCCATTACCGGCACTTTTTACAATGTATCCCTCCCTCTCAAAATTGAATTTTAAAAACTCAACGATATCGGGCTCATCATCTGCTATTAATATTCGGGTCTTTTCTGTCATGGATCAAAAGTAGACCGCAAATATTACAATATGATTAAAATGCAGTTACATTACAATTAATATACTGTGAAACAATTGTTTAGTAATTTTAACTCCATTTTCTATATTTCTAATTATCAGGCATATACACTGCTTCCAAAACAATCCTGAAAAGCTCTTATTTTCACTAAATATACACGTAAGCCAGGCTTAACATTCCCTTAAGATATGGCCTCTAATTTTGCCTCAGATTATAAAACCAAAATCAAAAAAATTAGAAAAATGAAAACGTCGTTAAACTTAATGATTACGCTTGCAAGCCTTGCAATAATCTCTTTCTCATGCGACAATGGAGGCCCCGACAATAACGGGAATGTAAATGCCATAACTTCAAACATCAGTGAAAATACTACCTGGAAAACAGGGAATGTATACCAGCTTGGAGGCAGAATTGCAATTCTGTCAGGGGTAACCCTAACCATCGAACCCGGAGTTATTATAAAAGGAGAAGCCGGAACCGGGCCAAATGCAACTGCATTGCTCGTATCCAGGGGGGCAAGCCTTATGGCTGAAGGAACAGAAGCTGAACCTATAATATTCACCTCGGTAGCTGATGAGATCATGCCAGGTGAAATTGCAAGTCCCAACCTTGATCCAACATTGAATGGATTATGGGGTGGTTTGATCGTTCTTGGGAAAGCCCCTATTTCCGCTGATGCAGAATCTGTTCAGATAGAAGGGATTCCTGCTTCAGATCAAAATGGATTATATGGTGGAACAGATGAAGCTGATAATTCAGGTATAATTAAATATGTATCCATCCGTCACGGCGGAGCAAACATTGGTGAAGGGAACGAGATCAACGGACTAACACTTGGAGCTGTTGGTTCAGGTACCATTATTGAAAACATTGAGATCGTTTCGAACCAGGATGATGGTATAGAATGGTTCGGTGGGGCAGTGAATGTTAAAAATGTTGTAGTATGGAATACCGGTGATGATGCGATAGATACAGACCAGGCCTGGTCAGGATCCCTCGACAATTTCATTATAATTAACCCCGGCGACGAGTGTTTTGAACTCGACGGAGGAGAAGGAACATTCAATAAGATGCACACCATAAAGAACGGTTCAGTATACGCTGATATGGCTGAAGGACTGGCTGACCTTGATGACAAAGGACCTGCCGGAACAGTAGACAATTCATACGTAACCATGAGCAACATTTATTTCACCGGATTAACATACGGTCAGGATTTTGATGACAATCCTGCCGATCTTACAGCATCCGGATTGCAGGTAACTCTTCCATCTGACACGTTAACAATTGCAGACTTCTTTATTAAAGGTACAGATGCATTTGTAACTGAAGTTGCTGAAGGTGCAAATACAGTCGGAGCTGATGTTACAAAATTAAAAGATTGGTCCTGGGCTGGCGTTTCAGGAGCATTGGACGGTTTTTAGAACAAACCGGCTCTTTATTTTCATGTGAAACACGTAGCCGTTCAGGCTACGTGTTTTAGTAATTATAATCAAATGAATCTTATCTGGAAATGCGTCATATTATCTTTCAAATCATTTTACTGACAATCTTTTCTAACAGTATTTTTGCCCAGAATGGGAGTATAAGGGGCACGGTATTCGATGGTTCAAATGGAGAATACCTTCCCGGGGTTACAGTTTATGTTGAAGGCACCTCCACTGGCACGATCACAGACCTGGACGGCAGGTTCAATATAGGTCTCACCCCTGGGAATTATAGCCTCAGGGTTTCATTCATTTCTTACGAAACCCTCATGATAACCGACATTGAAGTAAAATCCGGAGAGACAACAACACTTGGTGAGATCAAACTGGAGGAGGCAAGTATTTCTCTGACCGAGGTTACAGTTACTGCAAAAGCTGTAAGAAATACAGAGAATTCATTGATCTCAATCAAAAGAAGGTCCCCGAATGTTATAGACGGGATTTCAGCCGGCAGCTTTAAACTGATCGGCGATTCTGATGCTGCAGGAGCCATGAAGCGTGTTCCCGGTGTATCCGTATCCCAGGGAAAATATGTTTATGTCAGGGGTCTTGGTGACAGGTATACAAAATCCCTCCTGAACGGAGTTGACCTGCCCGGACTTGATCCCGACAGGAATACACTTCAGATGGATATTTTTCCTACCAGCATCATCGATAATATTATTGTACATAAATCTTTCAGTGCCGAGTTGCCTGCAGATTTTACAGGAGGTGCCATTGATATCGAAATCAAAGATTTTCCAGAAGATAAGGAAAGTTCATTCTCGGTAAGCATGGGCTACAATCCGGAATCTCACTTCAATAGCGAATATTTAAGCTATAAAGGCGGAAAAACGGATTTTCTTGGTTTTGATGACGGAACACGGGCCATCCCGGCAACTGAGGATATTCCTCAATTTGCCCTTGCTGTCGGAAACCCGGATGGCACAAATGGACTGCGCTATAAGGAAATATTGAACAGTTTCAGTCCCACCATGGCTGCAATGCAGACGATGAGTTTTGCCGATTTCAGTCTCGGTTTCTCGTATGGCAATCAAAAACCCGGGGATAAATATACCCTGGGATATAATTTTGCCCTGAGTTACAAGAATTCGACGGATTTCTTCAAGGATGCCGAATACGGGAAATACGGATTAGGTGAACCAGGTGTTTTTGAAATGAACCGCCGGGAATACCAGTACGGAAGCTATGGCTCGAATAATGTCCTGTTAAGCGCCATGGCAGGACTGGCAATAAAGACCTCAAGCTCAAAAATCAGGCTGAATTTGCTGCACCTGCAGAATGGAGAGTCTAAAGCAGGAATATTCGATTTCATCGGATCCGACCAGGGATCGGATTTCACAGCCTTTCAGCACAGTCTAGATTACAGCCAGAGGTCCCTCACACACCTTCTGCTGGATGGAAATCATTCAAAAACCGGCAGAAATTTAAAAATTGAATGGAAACTGGCTTCCACTTACTCGGTACTCGATGACCCGGATATCCGTTTCACTCGCTATGAAATAGTAGATGCAAATACCCTAAGGATAGGTACCGAAGTCGGATTTCCTGAAAGGATATGGAGAAACCTGGATGAAATAAATACCACAGGACTTATCAATTTTACGAAAGAATTCAATTTCCTTGGCTCCTCCTCGAAGCTGAATTTCGGTGCACTTACAACTTACAAATACAGGAATTACATCATCAGGAATTTCGCGATAAATCCAAGAGGAGGCTTTCCCCTTAGCGGAGATCCAAATGAGCTTTTCAGCGAAGCAAACCTCTGGGCAAAAGATGGCAATGTTGGAGTTGGAACAAGCTACGAAACCCCTTTCATTCCAAATAATCCAAATAAATACAACGCAAGCTCCCTGAATACAGCGGCCTATCTCTCCACTGAACTCTCACTTTCACCAGCGATCAAAGCTATTCTTGGAGTCCGCTTCGAAAACTTTATGCAATATTATACCGGATCTGATCAACAGAGGAGCAATATACTTGACAATGAAAAAGTTCTGAGTGATCCTGGCTTTTTTCCTTCACTGAACCTCCTGTATAAACTTACTGAGCTTCAGAATTTAAGGTTATCTTACACCCGGACCATTGCCAGGCCTTCGTTTAAGGAATTATCCTATGCGGAGATCTATGACCCAATTACTGGCAATACATTTATTGGCGGCTTTCATAAAGATGGTGACGATCTGGCAGGGATTGAATACTGGTCGGGAAACCTGGTAAGCACCAATATACAGAATTACGACCTGAGATGGGAAAGGTTTGGCAGCTCCGGACAGTTACTTTCGATCAGCGGATTTTACAAACAGTTTGAAAACCCGATTGAAATTGTCCAGTACACCAAGCAGGTGGGTGCCTTTCAGCCAAGAAATGTTGGAAAGGGGCAATCTTATGGTATCGAACTGGAGATCAGGCAGAGTTTTGGATTTATTGCTGAGGCAGTATCCGGTTTTAGACTTACAGCAAACATTACCCTTAACCGTTCTTCTATTGAGATGAGCAGCACTGAATATGAATCGCGTGTAGAAAATGCACGTATAAATCAGCAAATAGAATCTTACAGGCCCATGGCCGGACAGGCTCCCTACCTTGTGAACAGTGGCTTGTCATACAACGGTGGCAAAAGTGGTTTCTGGCGAAGACTGGATGCGGGGATTTTCTATAACGTACAGGGATCGAGCCTGGAATACGTAGGTGTTGCCGACAGGCCCGATATATACACCAATCCTTTCCACAGCCTCAATTTCAACTCCTCCCTGAAGTTTGGTGCAAATGACAAAATGCAGATCGGATTTAAAGTTCAGAATATTTTGAATGAAAATATCGAACTCGTTTACAGGTCGTACCTTGCAAGCGACCAGTTTTTCGAAAGAAGGTCCCCCGGAGTAACAACTACAGTGAAGTTCAGTTACAATTTTGCTGCCAGGTAATTAAACCTTTCATCTCCTTATTAACCGGAACCATATTTCGGTTTAAAAGCCCGGATTACAAGGAAATATCCAGGAAAGTCCTGGCTATCCATCACTACCCATCCGTGAACCAAAATCAATTTCTTCAGCAATACCTTTCCGGGAAATCTGTATAATTTATTGATTGGCAAGATAGCTCACGCTAAACATTGGCAATCCTGTGCACGGTAAGCTCGTTAAGAATGTTGAATAATGAAATAATTTTCAACCAATGCCCTTATCCAATTATTCTCAAAACCAACCGGTCATTTTGTCTTTTATATCTTTGAAATTATTTGATACTTTTAGGAATACCTTAATGTAGTTCAAACATGAAAGCAAAACTGTTGTTACCTTATACTTTACTCTTGTTATCCTGCATGGCTTTAACATCCTGCAACATGAAAAATAATCTTAAAGAAACATCGGAAGGAAACTGGAAAGGATGCGTTGTCGGGGCCTATACTTTCGATGTTGACGGAAGTATATTCCCTGAAAACGCTGAAGATCGGGTACATGAACTGGAAGAACTTCTTGGCCATGAACTCGGTTCTGTAGCCTGGTTTCCCACCTGGGCCGACCCTTTTCCTGCTGAAGAATGTGCACGGGTGCAAAAAATGGGTGCCATTCCTCACCTGACCTGGGAATTGTTCCGACCCGATTCAAGTACCTATAATACTATGGGTGTGGGACCGGAAGGTTACTCACTAATGAATGATATCCTTGCAGGTAAGGAAGATGAGTATATTGAAAGTTATGCTGCTGCGGCAGCAAACTTTGGTGGAAAAGTACTCATGCGTTTTATGCACGAGTTTAATGGAAACTGGTATGTGTGGGGTGGAAACAAGAACGGAAGGGAGAACGGCGGACCCCAAAAAGTTGTTGAGGTATGGAAATATGTAGTGGATAAATTCAATGAAGCAGGGGCCGACAATGTAAAATGGCTATGGGTGCCTCACGGACCCTCCACGGATCTTTCAACTGAACCCTGGAACTATCTTTCAAACTACTGGCCAGGCGATGACTATGTCGACTGGATCGGGCTGGATGCATATAATTTCTACCCCGTAGACCCCTGGGGAGGGCAAAGGCCATACAGGGATTTTGACAATTGCTTCCGTGCAATTTACGATTCCGTTCTGGTACTGTCTGACAAACCGATCATGATCGCAGAATTTGGCTCAGGGGAATATGACTATAATGGCCTTACAAAAGCAGATTGGGTTAAGGATGCATTCTCAAAGATCAAAATGGAATACCCCCGGATCAAAATATTCACTTGGTTCCATATCAAAAAGGAGCTCGACTGGCGCGTAAACTCGAGTCCGGAATCACTTGAAGCATTCAGGAAAGCCATGGAGGATCCATATTATATCGGGAACCCTGGGGAATAGATCAACCGAAAGATCCAATATATTATAATTCCCTTCACAGCATTCGTTACAGGAATAATCTTCCAGGATTCTGATCCCTGGCCATGGCCCGATTGGCGGACCAGAACTGCTTACCCACACACTGAATCTGACAGGAAACTGAGTGTCCGTTTCAGAAAATAACGGATGAAGAAGTGACTGGCTCAATATTCAATAACTTTTAAAAAAGTATTCATCCCTGTGATCCGCACATTCCGTTTTTTGGTTTGGTCAGGAATTAAATATTTGATTTTCAAAGAATAAACCACTAAAAAACATCCTGCCTGCACTCACTGCACAAAGCGCTTAATCTCACGCCTGTATTGCGATGCGGTCTTCCCTGTAAACTCCTTGAATAACTTGTTAAAATGGGAGAAGTTATTGAAGCCGCATGCAAATGAGATATCCGTGATGCTGCTCGTGGTCTCCGTCAGGAGTTTTGTTGCGTGTACAATCCTGTACTCATTTACAAAGCGGGTAAATGTCTTTCCGGTTGATCTTTTAAAATATCTGCAAAATGCCGGTACTGTCATGCTTGCTACATCAGATATCTCCTCCAGGTGGATCGGCTGCTCGAAGTTTTTCCTGATATGCTTATAGATCAGGTCGATTTTGTTGCTGTCCTGTTGCGTGGTTTCGAAGGAGAATCCATCAACATTCAGGATCGCATAATCCCTGGCAAGGGCAAGATCATTCAGGATCTCGAGCAGAAGTAAAATTCTCTCAAAACCTTTACAGTTCATGAGTTTCCGGATCTTCGGCCCCACCAGCTTCTTCGACTCAGCCTTAAATAAAATTCCCTTTTTTGCCCGATCAAAAAGCAAGCGAATCTCCTTCATTTCAGGAATGTTCAGAAAAGTGTCACCAAGGAATTCGGGTTTGAACTGCACAATGGTTTCCGAACCGTTCACAGTAAGCCTGTCGCTGAAACCATGATGAGGCAGATTTGCTCCAAGCATCATCAGCTGGCTGCTATTAAAATAGGAAAGGTGGTTCCCGATATGTCTCTTTCCCTGTCCATTGTGGACATAAACCAACTCAACTTCAGGGTGAAAATGCCAGAATGCCTGGTGTTTCACAATTTGTTCTGAATGCTGATTAACAAATATTGAACTCCCCAGGGCAGGATTTATTTTTTCTAATGTTGGTTTACTATTCGGCATAGCCTTAAAATTACAGATCAAAAGTACAACATCCCCTTATTTATATCTATTCTAATTTAACGCTAATATATGTTATTTTAACCTACATACCAAATATATTGATACGCTGTGTTAATCCTGAACATATATTGATCAATATTGATATGTTTCGGAACACAGATCAGCCTTAAATTTGCACCGCATTTAATCATTAATTTAAAAACAAAGACATGAAAAATATAAACAGAATCAGTTTAGCACTTGGAATTGCTATTAGCAGCACTATTTCATATTCGAACCCACTTATACCCGATCCGGGAGAGAATCCGGGCACACTTGCCAGGGTATCCTTTTATAATGTAAACAGGGGCGCAATGTTAAGCTTAAAAGATAAAGACGGAATAAGCCTCTACAGGGAAAAGATTAAAAACAGCGGGGAATTTTCAAAAGGATTTGACCTGTCAAATCTGCCCGATGCCGAGTATTACTTTGAACTTGATATGGAGGATCAGATAAAAATTATTCCTTTAAGTGTAAAGGAAAATATTGTTGAGTTCATAGAGAATCAAGAATATGAAATAATGAAACCAAAGGTCCGTTTAAAAAATGACCTCGTATATATTTCAAGCTCTTCAAAGGATAGACAGTCCATGAAAATTGATGTGTACTTTGAGGGCCAGGACCTTGCATACAGTGAAAAAATCGATAACGTTCAGGACGTGAACAGGATCTATGACTTTTCAGACAGTAAGGAAGGCAACTATATGATCATCATTAACTCAAACGGCAGGGTGTTTAGCGAAAGTATTCATGCTGGAAGCGCATTTTAAGCAGCGCTGAAAAGTAATTATTAATTTATAATGATTGCGCCGGAACAGGATTCCGGCGTAATCATTTTTTATACTTGATTTCTCCCTTGCCCCCCGGGCATCATTTCCAGCTATCCATCCCCGTCCATCTATTTCCATCCGGACTCCCCTGAGCTTGCCAAAGAGTGGACCAAAAAAAGCAGCTTGCTGCTCCTCCTCCGACCCAAAATCAATTGCACCCGCAATCTCTGCAATTATTAAATATTTTACGTTAATTTTATTTCCTTCAAACTCCTTCTTTATGACAGAAAAAGGCAGGGAAATGGACGACCAGGGGAGAGGTAATATATATAAGCGACCAGGTAAGGCGGATGCGTCACGCTTTGCTAACTACCTCCTGCTTCTTTTGATCCTGCTATTCCTCCTGCATCCAGGAACAGCTTATTCCCAGACAAAATTACGCTTTGATATTTTTTCCCAGGAGGATGGCCTTCCCAACAACCAGGTTCAATGCATTTACCAGGACAGCAAGGGTTGGATGTGGATTGGTACCAGCCAGGGACTGAGTCGTTTTGATGGCTATAAATTTGTAAATTTCCTTCCAAATCCCAACGATTCTTCAAGTATCCGGGGAAACCTGGTCCGTGTAATTAAGGAGGACAACAAGGGAAATCTGCTGATAGGAACAGAAACCGGGGGACTGAATATTTTCGATCGCAGGAAAGAGACCTTCTCACATCCGTTCATGGATATTCCCTACCCTGCCCTGCAGGATGTTTCTGTAAATGACATTCTCTTAACAAAGGAGGGGCATTATCTGATCGCAACAAATTTCAATGTCTTCCTTTTCGACACCTTGGGAAACCTGGAAAGCCTTGAACCAGATCTCGTTGATCCAGCTATTAAACTTGAAGGAAACTATGTCAGAAACCTGAAATTCGACAACATAGGCAATCTGTGGATAGGAACAAACAATGGGGTATACATCTATTATCCCTCAACAAACAAACTGGAAAGCTTTGAGCTGCCCTTCAAGGTGGATCAGAATCGCGAAATATGGGAAATCTACCTCGATGAAGAAGGCCTTTTATGGATAGGCACTTATTCTGCAGGACTTTTCATTGTTGACCCGGTCCTGAAAAAAATTGTGAAGAATGAGTTGGTATCAAACATTTCCAGGACAGAAACTGTGCGGTCTGTTTCAAAAGGCATTTTTGGAGAATACTGGATCGGAACACGGGGTGGACTTGTGAAGTACTCAAAAACAATGGGAGTTACCGGTATCTACAGGAACAGCCCGCAGGAACCAATGAGCCTCTCGAACAACTCCGTTATATCGATCTATAATGATTCGAAGGGAGAAACATGGATCGGCACCAGGGGCGGGTTGAACCTCCTCGCAAAAAGCAAACAGGTTTTTAAGAATTTTACTGCTCTTCCCGGAAATAACAAATACCTTAACAGCAGCATCATTTATGCTTTCTGGATAGATAATGAAGGCAAAATTTGGATCGGAACCGAAGACGGTGGAATAAACATCTTTGATCCTGTATCAAATACCTACGAATATATTACAACAGGTAAAAATGAGCTCTACTCCATCTCACAGAATTGCATCAAAGCTTTCATGGACGATGGAAAAGGTAAGCTCTGGGTAGGAACCTTCCTGGGTGGTATTGATGTAATTGAATTAAAGACCAGGAAAATAAAACATTATACCCATGATACCAGGATTGAGGGAAGTTTATCCGATAACCGGGTCTGGGATTTTTGCCTGGACGAAAACAAGCAGATCTGGATTGCCACTTCAGCTGGAATAGACAGGTTTGACGAAGCCAGTGGAACCTTTATACATTATCCCCAGTTAAACGGAAATGAACAGATTTTGTGGATAGAAAAGGATTCTGAAGGTAACCTGTGGATGGGCAGCAATGATGAAATAATCGTGTATGACCCCACTCAAAATTCTATTAAACGATTTACTGAACACAGCAGGGGATTCTATGAAGATTCATACAACAGGATTTGGATAAGCACCAATGACCGCGGAATTGCCTTGTATTCCATCAATAGCGGGCCCATTAATTATTACAGCGAAGAGGATGGTCTGGCAAATAACCAGGCACTTTGTATTTTGGAAGACAATGAAAAAAATCTCTGGATAAGCACCTCTAACGGGCTTTCCAGGTTTAACCCCAAGGACGAAGTGTTCCAGAATTTCACAAGTAATGACGGACTCGGAAATAATCAGTTCTATTACGGGGCGGCTTGTAAAACCGCTTCCGGCGAACTTCTTTTTGGTTCAATTTCAGGTTTTAACATGTTTAATCCCGCTGAGATACTGTCTGTCGATGCAGATATTCCTATGGTTTTCACTGATCTGAAAATCTTTAATAAATCGGTACCTATTGGCAATGACAGCAAAGATGTTTTACAAAAAAGCATATCTGAGATTCATCACCTGGTCCTTAATTACAAGCAGAATGTTTTTACCCTTGAGTTCGCATCATTGAATTATGTGAACAGTGAAAAGAACCTGTATTCCTATAAACTGGAGGGTTTCAATAAGGATTGGATCGGGCCGTCCAAAGACAGGTTTGCTCCATTCACAAACCTGAATCCCGGTGATTATATCTTGAAGGTAAAACGTGTATCCCAGGATAACAGCGAAGAAGGTACAGAAATTCAGATGGCAATAACAATTCTGCCACCTTTCTGGAAAACGGCCTGGTTTATTGGACTTATAATTTTCCTGATCATCATCATGGTATATATCCTGGTAAGGTTTTTCATTAACCGTGAGAAAATAAAAAACCAGCTGGTTATTGAACGGGTGAACGCCAGGAAATTGCATGAACTGGACATGATGAAACTAAAGTTTTTTACAAATGTATCACACGAGATACGCACTCCATTGACCCTTATCCTTGGTCCACTGAATAAAATGCTTTCAGGAGAACTCACCGAAGCAGAGTTTAAAGAAAACCTGAAACTTATGCAAAGGAACACGCAGAATCTCGACAGGCTCATCACCCAGCTGCTTGATTTCAGAAAACTTCAGTCGGGAAATCTAAAATTGAAGCTGACCGAGGCTGATATTGTAGGCTTTATCAGGAATATAGTGGGTTCATTCAATAACTATGCTTTAGAAAAAGATATAAAGCTGACATTTACCACCCTTAAAAAGAGATTATTTGTCTCCTTCGATCCGGATAAAATTGAGAAGATCCTGAATAATCTTTTGTCAAATGCCTTAAAGTATACCGAGTCTAAAGGTTCTATTTCAGTTAACCTGTCGCTGATCTTTGATACGAATGAGGATAATTTTTCAGATGAGGACAATGAGAAGCAATTCATTGAAATCAGCATCAAAGATACCGGTAAAGGCATTCAGGGCTCCAACCTGGATAAAATATTCATGCGCTTCTTCCAATCCGGCGACAGTGATCCTAATTCAGGGGTTGGAATCGGCCTGGCACTTGTAAAGGAGCTGGTACAACTGCATAAAGGAAATATTTTTGTTAACAGCAAACCAGGCAAGGGCACAAAGTTCACTATCCGGATACCCTATGATATGAGCCTGGAAGTCCTTCCAGACAATGATGAGCCGAGTGAGACACCTCTGGCTGAAACTCAGAGACCGGATAGCCTTGAGGAACTTAGGGCTGATCCAAATTCAAGTGTTATGCTTCTTGTGGAAGATAACGCTGATGTCAGACAATTCATCCGCTCCCATTTCAATGCTTTTTACCGAATCCTGGAGGCCAATAACGGTGAAGAAGGCTGGCATCTTGCTATAAATTCAATCCCTGATATTATTATCAGTGACATTATCATGCCGAAAGTTGACGGGTATGAACTTTGCAAGCGCTTAAAAAATGATGAACGCACCTCGCATATCCCGATCCTTCTGCTGACTGCAATGCACTCGAAAGAAAATGAATTAAAAGGATTAAGTACCGGGGCGAATGACTATATCACCAAACCCTTCGACATTTCTGTCCTGCAGGCCAAAGTAGATAACCTGCTTTCAATAAGGGACTCATTAAAAGACCGCTATACTTCAACCCTTGTTCTTGAACCATCAAATGTAGTTATCAGTTCGCCGGATGAACGTTTTTTGAAAAAAGCCATCGATGTTGTGGAAGCAAATATTTCCGATTATGAACTGGATATTGAGGGGTTTGCGCAGAAAATTGGGGTCAGCCGCATGCAACTATACCGTAAACTTCATGCATTGACCAACATGACCGTAAAGGAATTTATACGGCATATCAGGCTTAAAAGGGCTACACAGCTCCTGGTACAGCAAAAAATGAATATATCGGAAATAGCATATGAAGTCGGCTTCAAGGATCTGTCCCATTTCAGGAAATGTTTTAAACGGGAATACGGGATGAGTGCAAAGGAATACATTATGAATCACTCCGAAAATAAACCTATTTAGCTAAGCTGCATAATTGTCTATAAATTATTCATCTACAGGTACTTGATTTTCTCTCCTCTATTATACACCCCGGAAAAGTGAATTTTTCACCCGCATTTTGGGAAGAATTACACTAATAGGGAAACAGGCCAATAGCTTTTGGGAAGAATTACATATCAAAACCAGATAAGTTCATCTAACTTTCATCCTTACAAACTAAACTATTTCCTGATGAGCGATATCCAGAGAAATTTAAAAAGAACAAACCGGGTTATTTTTATTTCTGCATTGATCATCGTCTTCCTCCTGGTTGTTTTGCTCAATATAATTTTATAAAGGGAAAAACTATTTAAAACAATACTAATCTAGAACTATTAACTATGGTAAATTCAAAAAGAAAAATTCAGAATCTGCGATGGAAAAAGCCTATCCGTTTCGCGGCATCTGTAATTTTAATGCAATGCAGCATTATGCTTGGCGTCTTTGCTCAGAACATCACCGTTACAGGTACTGTTAAGGACGCTGAGACAGGAGAAGCCCTGATAGGTGTTAATGTTATTTTAAAAGGGACAACCCAGGGCGCAATCACTTCCATTGACGGGGATTATACAATCGTTGTACCTTCTTCAAATTCGGCACTCCAGTACTCTTATGTTGGCTACCAATTGCAGGAAGTAAATGTTGATGGCCGGACTGAGGTCGATGTACTCCTCCAGAAGTCAACTACGATCATGGATGAACTTGTAGTTGTGGGTTATGGAACGGCCAGAAGGAAGGACCTGACAGGTTCAATCTCATCCCTCTCATCCGATGAGATTAACAAAATTCCGATCACAAATGCTGCAGAAGCTATCAAAGGAAGGCTGCCCGGGGTAAATATTATTACCACAGATGGTTCACCTGATGCTGAAGTTGTTATTCGTGTAAGGGGTGGAGGTTCAGTAACACAGGACAATTCTCCACTTTTTGTAGTTGATGGTTTTATCGTAGGAAGCATAAGGGACATTCCCCCTGGTGACATAGCAAGCATTACAGTACTAAAAGATGCCGCTTCAACAGCTATTTATGGAGCACAGGCTGCAAATGGAGTAATACTTGTTACAACAAAAAATCCAACTGCAGGAAAAACTGAGGTCAGCTATTCTGGCTATGCTCAGATTAAAACCTTGCCGCTGGAACGTAAATACAATGTATTGGATCCTTATGAATTTGTAATGATGCAGTATGAAAATGCCATCCTGAGGTCAGATGCCGACCTACGCAGTTTCGAACGCTATTTTGGGAAATATGATGACCTTGAATTATATAAATACAAACGCCCAACCGACTGGCAGGACGAGTTGTTCGGACAAAACCAGGTTTCCCAGTCACATAACCTTAGCATCAGCGGAGGAACTGATAAAACAAAATTCCGGCTGAGTCTTACGAATAATAATGACGACGGGATCATGATTGGAAACGGTTATGTAAGGAATGCTGCCAATTTTAAATTCGACCATAAAATGTCGGAAAAACTGAGCTTTGAAAGTTCTGCAAGAATCACCGATACCCGTGTTGATGGTGCCGGGACCTCTGGAACCTCCCAGCTCAGAATCAGGGATGTGATAACTGCAAGGCCTGTGAATGGAATTGCTGATGAACTCGACATCGACCTTACTTCTGTTGATGCCAGCGACGATTACCAATCCTTTCTGCTCAGCCTGATCAATCCGCTCCAGCTTGCAGAGCAGGACTGGAGGCAAAGGAATACCATGAACTATGTCCTGCAGGCTGGGATGGGGTATGAACCCATCGAGAACCTAAAGCTGAGATCCACGGTTACCGCCAGTCAGACCTTCGAAGAAAGGTTAAGGTATTATGGCCCGCTGACAAGCCAGTCAAGACAGGAAGGAAACAGCCTCCCCCTTGGCACTGTGGATAACTCCAATAACACTTCTTACCGCTGGTTGAATACAGCAAATTATATCTTCTCCAACCTGGGTGACCACAGACTGGACCTTATGCTTGGACATGAAGTATATTCCAGCGGAGGAAAAGGCAGTTCTGTAAGGGTGGAAAACTTCAGGGAATCGATGCAGCCGGAGGAAATGTTTGCAAATATGGCCCTGGGTACCCTTGATCAGTATTCCAGCTATGAATCAACCAACCAGAACAGGTTGTCCTTTTTCGGACGGGCAAATTACCAGTTCATGAACAGGTACCTTTTAACTGCTACAGTAAGGTCGGATGCCTCCAGCAAATTCTCGAAGGAGAACAGGGTCGGGATCTTCCCAGCTGTAGCCGTTGCATGGAGAATAAGTGAGGAGAGCTTCATGCAGGAAGTCTCTTTTGTGAATGAATTGAAACTCAGGGTGAGTTATGGTGAGACCGGCAATGACCGAATCCCCGCAAACGCCACAAGGTTCCTCTTTGAAGCCAATACCAACAACGGTCCAGGTATGGGAACAAATGCATATAACGCATATTATTCACCGGAAGGATCAACACTTTATAACCCGAACATTGTCTGGGAAACGACGATAAACCGGAACCTGGGACTGGATTTCACATTGTTCAACTACATGGTAAATGGTACAATCGATCTTTACCAGAACACAACAAAGGACCTTCTGCTGGCTTCTGCCATTTCCCCGATCTCGGGTTTCAGCACCCAGTGGAACAATATCGGAAGCACTTCTAACAAGGGAGTTGAAATGCTTTTAAATGCAGACATCATCAAAAGGGATGATTTCAGACTGTCGGCCAACATGAACTTCGGTTTTAATAAATCAAGTATCGACGAACTCGACGGTACCGACGAAAGATTCTTTCAGTCAAACTGGGCAAGTACCG
>CAYSAH010000015.1:0-10904 GCA_964428945.1 uncultured Bacteroidaceae bacterium
CCGGGTACCTGTCGTTCCGGTATATTTTGAAGGATCGAACTCAAGGATTTTTCATATCCTGGGATTGATCCACCCTTCGCTCAGGACAGTCAAACTACCTTCCGAAATATTTAACAAACGAAATAAAAAGATCAGGATCAGGATCGGTAATCCGATAAGTGTAAAGGAACAGGATGAGTTTTCGGACATCTCCAGGTATGGACGATTCCTGAGAGCAAAAACCTATGCACTTGGATCTGCACTGGAGGTTAAACGGTTTTTTCTTCCACGCTTCAAACGGGTAAAAAAACCGGAACCTATTGCCGATCCGGTTCCAAAGGAATTGATAATCTCTGAAATTAATGCCTTGAGGAAGGATCCTGATACACTCCTTTTCTCAAATGATACTTACGAAGTTTTTTGCACGGCATCAAGAAAGATTCCTCAAATGATGAACGAGATCGGCAGACTCAGAGAGATCACGTTCAGGGAAGTTGGTGAAGGCACCGACAGGTCCATGGACCTCGATGAATATGATCTTTATTATCATCAACTTTTTGTCTGGGATACTGAGGCTGAAAAAATCGTTGGGGCCTACCGGGTTGGAATCGGAGGAGACATTTTGCAGGGATACGGGATCAGGGGATTTTACATTCACAGCCTCTTCAGGATCAACAGGGGATTTAAAAAGATCCTGCGGCAGTCGATGGAACTTGGAAGATCATTTATTGTTGAAGAGTACCAGCGAAAGCCATTGCCCTTATTCCTGCTTTGGAAAGGAATTCTGTATTTTCTTATTAAGAATTCTGATTACAGGTACCTTGTAGGGCCGGTAAGCATAAGCAACCGTTTTTCTGAATTTTCCAAATCGATGATCATTACATACATACGTAAAAATTACTATAACAAGAGATACTCAAGGTATATACGGCCCCGGATGAAATATAATGTACCGGGATATAATATTGACGAGGATATTATACTTGAGAGTGCTGACAACCTGCAGAAATTCGACAAATTCATTGATGATGTTGAGACTTCCGGTTATAAAATGCCGATATTATTGAAGCGTTACCTTAAACTGAATGGCAAGATCATTGGTTTTAATGTCGATCCGAAATTCAATAATTCGCTCGATGGCTTATTGATCCTGGACCTCTTTGATGTTCCTATGGAAACCATCGCTTCACTGTCAAAAGAATTAAACGACCAGACTATTTTAGAGCGGTTTGAGGTTGGGAAAGTGGTCAAGGGACATTTTTAGAATTATCTTCGACGCTGCAAAATTCCTGTTTTAATCTTCGTATCCCTTCATTAAATCCAATGGCAGGTTGATATCCAAGTAAGCTCCTGGCTGCGGAAATGTCAAACCAGTGGTGGGTACACAATTCATGAATAAGGAAACGGCTTATAAATGGATCTTTGTTACTTTTTAATAACTGGTTAGTCTTTTCAATTATCCATGCCACTGCAAGTGCAAATGCTTTGGGAAAGGTTTTCTTTATTGGATCCACACCGGCTGTCATTAAAATGGAATTAATGAAATCCCAACTCTTAACAGGTTTGCCGTCAGTAATAAAAAAAGGTTTCCCACAAATGGCTTTGTCCAGTTCCATTTTATCCAGCGCAAGCAGCTGAGCATCTATTAAGTTGTCAATGTAAGTGGTATCAATAAAATAATCCCTTTTCCCCGGCCTTCTCAATTTTCCTGACTCCGCCCTTTGAATCATTTTTGGGATCAATTGAGTGTCACCTGGTCCCCAAACCAGGTGGGGCCTAAGTGAAATTGTTCTCAGGAAACCTGAATTAGCCTGTAAAACCATTTGCTCTGCTATCGCCTTTGTTGCAGTATAATTTGATGCAGCTACTAAGGGGTAATTCACTGATTCATTAATACCTTCGAGGTGCGTACCATCAAAAACCACGCTTGCCGAACTTGTGAATATAAGTCGTCCAACACCATTGCTGATACACGAATTGATCAGATTTTCAGTACCTGAGACATTGGTTTTATAAAAATCAGCATAGGTGCCCCAAAAGCCTACCTTGGCTGCAGTGTGGAACACAGCCTCGATGTCTTTACAGGCAGTAAATATATGAGCCGGATTTGAAATATCTCCTGTAAATGATTTTACTCCGAGTTCGATATGCTGAGAATAGCTGTTTCTGGAAAAAGAGGCAACATCATGCCCCTCCTTAACAAGCCTTCGGACAAGGGCCATACCAATAAATCCTCCACCCCCTGTAACAAGAACCTTCATGACAATTGTTTTTGTGCAAGAACTGCCAGTCTTTCGCGGTGTATTTTTGCCTGGTGCCTGGGATCAACAGGAAATATCCTGAAAAAGAGGATTTCCCTGAATGAATTTGTTACCTCGTGCATTTGCCCAAGCAGCAATAATTCTTCCTTCAGTTTCGTAGAATGATTAATACCATTCTTCAATTCAACACATATTACAGGAAGTACTGATCCTTTCTTTTTGACTCCAACCAATGCTGAGCGTTGAACTTTGGGATGCTGATTAAAGACAGCTTCACACGGGATTGTAAAATAGGTTCTGTCATTCGCGACAACCCGTTGCAATTTCCTGCCATAGAACCAAACCCGGCCCTCCTTATCGAGCCGGCCAAGATCGCCAGTCCTGTGCCACATGAGTTTCGAATCACTATCGCGGATTTTTGCAAAGGTATTGGCTGTGTCATTTCCAAAGTAAGATTGAGTAACATTTGGTCCTTTTACTACGATCTCTCCAACTTCCCCTGATTGTAAAACCCCTGCCTGACCAATTGATTCCACAGGATCATCTGTGATCCTGATTATAAGAAGCTTTATATCCTTTAATGGAGATCCCACACAAATTCCATCAAAAAAAGTATAGGATCCTCCGTAAAGTTTGCTTAAATCCCTGTCATTAATATCAGTTACAGACAGGGCTTCAGTCGAGCCAAAAGGAGTATGTATGTCAGCAGCAGATGTGAGCAGAGTCCTGAAATTTTTGAGTAGTACTGGGGAGACGGGGGCCCCTGCAGTGAATACTTTTCTTAATGAATGGAAGACAATTTCATTTGCCTCACCATACTCTGCCAGCTTTTTCAGGACCATTGGAGAGCAAAACATAGTTGAACAATTATACCTGACAATATTTTCTGCCACCTTTCGCGGATCCATTGTTGAGGGATAAGTCATATTCATATCTGCAAGGACAAGGGTCAGTCCGAGGGTTATGACAAGCAATCCGATCAGTGGAAAGGTACAAAGGTCTATGTCTTCCGGACGATAACCAAAATGAGCCTTCAGGTAATGAATCTGTGCCTCAAGCATGCTGTTTTCATATACAACTGCCTTAGCCATTCCTGTGCTCCCGCTGGTAAAAAAGATGGCAGCTTCTTCGTCGGCCAATGAGTTGGCAACCTGATATTCAGTGATAGTCCCTTTACGCAAGCAGTTCAAACTGTTTCTACTCCAAGGTCCAACCCTGCCGGAAGAAAGAAAAATGGACACTGATTGAAAGGAGCGAGGGAACAGAAAACGTAAAAACTGAGTACTAGGGATTCCAATAAAAGCACTTGCCCTCACTGTCGAAAGGGCCTTTACCATTGCCCTGACACCCATACCGGGATCTATCATTACGGGAATGGCGCCAATGCGCAACAGGGCAAAAGATACAGCAAAGAGATCTGTTCCGGGAGTTATCAGTACAATGGTTTTTGTGCCTTTCTGAATACCCTTATCCAGGAAACCTACAGCATATTTGTCAATTATTGAACATAACCCCGAGAAAGTGATTTTTACCGGATGAAGAAGAGCTGCTTTTTCGGGATTTGACCTGGCAAAATTATACAGGTGATCGGTAATATTTCGTTCCATCCCCTTATTTATTTACATATAATGAAGTAGTTACTGTAATTCCCGCTCCCACAGTCACAAATAATATATTCCTTGCCTTACAGAACCTTGCGTTATATAAGACTCTATGTAAATTAGAAATAAGTCCTGAGGAATATATATGGTCCTTCCCGTTCATAATAATTTTCTCTCCAAGGTGCGGCAATTTTTTAAATTCTCCTGCAAAACCGGCCGGACTTTGTGAAGTCAGGATCAGGTCGATCTTATCCGGCTCAAGATTTTCTTCTTCCAGGAATTTATAAATTGCTTTTCCTGCACTTTCCACACAGTGTTTCATGAAATCTTCCTGCTGCTCAATTCTGAAACAAAATTTCTCATCATCCCAGTTTATGGAACTTTTATGATCTGAAATGTATTCCGGATAGGTCTCAGTTTTGAATGTTGTGAATCCTGCATTTTTTTTATCCCCTGCAAGAAGGATCGCCCCTGCTCCATCAGAATAATTATATCCTTCAGTCCTGCCGGTCCTGGGCTTCACATCACCAGCAGTCACAAGTCCAAACTCAATATCTCCTGATAAAAGAAAACCATCAATTACCTGTATTGCATTCATTATACCTCCACCTCCATTGTGTAAATCAAAAGAAAAAAGATTATCATTTTCTTTTGTGCCTGCTTCTAATAAATTTCTATTTCCAATAATTTTTGACTGGATCAAAGCTGCAATAGCCGGTTCTCCGGTATGATATTCATTGTACACACCTGTGTTGATAAGCAGCCCAACTCTGTCAAAGCCAATTCCTGCCTTTTTGAGGCAAATTTTTGCAGCATTTGCTGAAAGAGCAACGACCCCTTTTGGAAAAAGTGACTTCACATATGAAACTGAATCAATGATCGTTGCCATAATTTTTTATAATTCCGTGAATTGAAAAAATTACTATTCCGATAACAATGCCAGAAGCAAAACTCAATAACATGATCCGGTCCCCTTCTTTGAAGATTCTATCTTTTAATGCTTTATACAGGACTGTAAAATGCGTGGTTGAGGCTGTGTTTCCACAATTTTCCAGGTTAAGCAGGATTTGACCGGGTTCCTCACCAAAACAGGCCGCAAATGATCTTGCCCCAGAACGTATGGAGTGCTTTGATGTTTGATGTGGGATCATGAAATCGATCTGTTTCATTGTAAGTCCTGCATTCTTTAATGCCATTGCAATTCGAGCTGGAGCATTTTCAATTGAAACATCATGAATTTTTTTCATTTGAGTCTTCATAATACCTCCAGGTTGTCTGCAGCTTTGGTTCCCGATACAAAGCCTGCTGTATTTACTCAAGGTAACCAGGTCTGAAATAATGATCTGCTCTGCTTCATTATCAGTCCGGCATAATATTACGGCAGCTCCGGCATCTCCAACTGTTAGTGAAGCAAGCTCCGGATGATATTTGGAATTTATATTTTTTTCTGCATTGTTGCTGATGCTGCTTATGAATTCACCACTAACGACAAGACAATTTTTCACGACTCCGCGTGAAATGAAGTTATTAGCTATGTGAACTCCTGTGATCATCCCTGCACATGCGTTCGAAATGTCGAAATTCAGGGCTTGTGTAATTCCAAGCTCTTTTTTTATCAGAATTGAAAGAGCCGGTTCATAAGTATGATTTATCCCATTCACATACCTGGAGATTGAACAATAAATAATCATTTCGATTTCTGCCGGTTTAAAAGCTGAATAGATGAAACAATCCCTGGCCGCTTCCACCGCCAATGTTAATGAATCTTCATCCTTTCCACAGTGCCTGCGGGAGGCTATACCGGTAAGTAATTCCAATTTAGGTGTTTCTTTTAACTTCAGGCGACCAACAATTTCGGAGGTAGTAAGCTTCTTATCCGGAAACTTAACTCCAACGCTTTCGATTTTACAGCCGGTACTCATGCATTGCTATTTATAAATTCAATTATTGCCTTAACAATTGTATCTGGTTTATCTTCCTGAAGAAAGTGTTTGCCGGCCAGCAACAGGTGAGCCTGGTCCTTTGCACCCGGGATGCGTTCCTGAATGATCTTCTGACCGCCCCTGGTGAAAGGATCGAAAACACTAAAGATGGTCAGAAAAGGTATTGTACAAATATCCAGTACCTGCCAGCATTCTTTTACGAGTTCTGTATCGGAATTTCTGAATGGCAATAATTGAGGTAATATCCTAAGTGCTGTTTTTTTATTATTCTTTACAAAAGGCATATCGTAGGCCCTTCTTTCTGATTTGCTTAAGGTTCTAATCGTTCCAAAATTCACTATCCTCCCGACCGGCACCCAGGGTGAATACCTGATAAAAATCTTCCATAGTCTGAATGCCCGGGGAAATGATTGAAAAGGACCGGGGAGTACCCCGTTACAGGTAATTACCCTCGAAAAAATAACTGGCGTTCCTGCTACCAGCATCATTCCTATTATGGCACCCCAGTCATGCGCAAAAAGGGTAATATTCCTTAACTCCAGCCTCTTAATGAATTCTCCCATAATTTCAACAAGACTTTTGATAGAATATAATTCCCTGTTCTCAGGTTTATCAGACAAGCCGAATCCCGGAAGATCAGGAGCAATTACCCGATATCCCTCCTTTAGGCACGATGGGAAAATATTTCGGAATGTGTAGGCCCAGGTAGGTACTCCATGCAAGAACATAAGCACTGGAGCGGTCTCCGGTCCCTCATCGAGGTAATGGATTGATAATCCATTTACCTGCATGAAATTAGTCTTGTAGTTGTAATCCGACAGGTGCATACATAAATCACATATATACGAGACCAAAATGAATGGCATTAAATACAAAGACCTGTCAGAAAGTTAGTCTAATAAAAACGAATTCACAATAAATTAGGGGCCAAAATGGTTTGACCTTGCCCTTTAATTTGCATATTTTTTCTTTGATGTTCCCGTATATTTTTGTCGGTTCAGGTATTAATTTTTTCAGGAAGCCGATCTATTCACCTCTTCCATGACCCGCATGAGGTTGCCTCCCCAAATCTTTTTTATATCCCTGGAGGAATACCCGCGTCGAACCAATTCCTTCGTAATATTTCCCATCTGTGAGACATCAAAGCAATCCGCTACTCCCCCACCTCCGTCGAAATCAGTGCCAATGCCAACATGCTCAATTCCTGCGACTTCAACAATATGATCGATATGGTCGACAACATCAGAAACAGTTGCAAGAACCGGAGGGTAATCTGTATCCACCTGGAACCAATCAACCAGAAATGCTTCTTTTGCCCTTCCATCCAGGGAATAATAATCCCCATGTTTTAAAGAAACTGCAGTTTTTGCTGAATCCCTTTCCGGGTATGACTCCTGCTCTTTCACATAACGGCTCAGGATGCACATTTGTATAACTCCCCTATTTGCTTTCAATTTCAAAAGCATTTCATCCGTTAAATTTCTTGGATTGTCGCACAAAGCTTTGGCACATGAATGGGAAGCGATAACAGGTGCCCTGCTTAATTCAATCGCCTGGTAGAAGGATTCGTCTGAAGCATGTGAAATATCGATCATTATCCCGAGATCGTTCATACGCTCAATGACTTTTTTTCCAAAATCTGAAATTCCGTGGTATTCAGCCGTATCAGTTGAAGAGTCGCAAATGTCATTATTAAGTGAGTGACATAAGGTAATATACCGGATCCCCCTGTTATAGAATGTATCGATCAGATCCAGGTTATTCCCGATAGGGAATCCGTTCTCCATACCAAGAAATATTGCTTTTTTACCTTCATTCTCGATTTTTTTTAAATCGGCAGGCGAACAGGCTATTTCTAATTTTTCCGAAAATTTTCCTACCATTGAGTAAATTGAATCAATGATGCTGCCGGCCTCATCAAATGCAGCAGAAAACCCTTCAGCAGTCCGTTCACCCTGGCCAACAAAGGCAGCGAAAAAGACTCCATCCAGTCCTCCCTCTTCCATCCGGGGAAGATCGAGTTTGGATCTGATTGCATCCTTATCGTTCCGTTCCCCAAAGTTAAAACCCTCACGCATGAGCCACATGGGTGTATCAACATGACTATCGATTGTATGGGCCTGTTTGTGTATTTTCAGTGCTTTGGTGAGAAGTTTTTCCTCTTGTGTTTTACATGATGCAATGGTAAGAACAAGAAGGGTTCCAAGAGCAAAGGGTTTTAATAGCATTATAGTAATTTTTAGATGGGATAAAGCTACTTTTTTAAAGAGATAATTTATAGAAAAGGATGTATTTTTTAAATGGCGCAGAAAAGATAAGTTGCAGATATAAAACAAAAAAAAAGCCCCTTTCGGGGCTTCCTCACAAACTAACTATCTCACAACTAACTATCTATTGAAAATATCTTTTACCTGGCAAAGCGGGCCTCAACCTCTTTCCAGTTTACTACATTCCAGAATGCAGTGATATAATCCGGTCTGCGGTTCTGATAATGTAAATAATATGCATGCTCCCAAACATCGAGTCCAAGGATCGGGGTTCCTTTAACATCAGCAATATCCATAAGCGGATTATCCTGGTTTGGAGTGGAGGATACTACCAGTTTTCCACCAGATTTAACCAGCCAGGCCCAACCTGAGCCGAAACGGGTTGCTGCTGCATTACTGAACTGCTCTTTAAATGCATCAAATGAACCAAAATCCCTGTCGATGGCTGTTGCGAGATCACCTTTAGGTGCTCCACCACCATTCGGACCCATAATTTCCCAGAAAAGATTATGATTATAAAATCCACCACCATTATTTCTTATTCCCACTGCATGAGAAGAAATATTTGAAAGAATTTCCTCTATTGATTTTCCATCCAGGGGAGTGCCTGCAACTGCCTCATTGAGTTTGGCTGTATATGCTGCATGGTGCTTTGTATGGTGAATCTCCATGGTCCTTGCATCAATGTTAGGCTCCAGAGCGTTGTAATCGTACTTAAGATCAGGTAATTTAAATGACATATCTAAAAATTTAAAATGTTTGAATTTGTTATTTTTAAACAATCTAAATAGAAAAATGTTTGATCGGATGAGGAAGAAATATCAAGGTGTGTCGGACCGGGAATTAATATTGGACAGAAATAAGTTCCGGGACGACCTTCACAGCTTCGATAACTATAGTCCCTGGAATTGTTATACACCTGGATGAGCTGCTCTCATAATTGAGGTTACCGGCAATGCATTTCCGATATCACCTGACTATTTTAAGTCTGTGTTTACCTCCTATTCAAAATTTTCATTGGAATATAAACAAAGTAGCCTTTGCCCTGGATCTGATAAGGCAGCGCTGTAAATAAAAAGGATGCAGCATCCGGGAACAAGCGGATTGAGGAAAATAGCTAACTTTGGGCTATAAAAAGAAATTCAAAACGGAATAAGAAATGGCCCTAAAATGCGGAATTATCGGAATTGCCAATGTGGGTAAATCAACCCTGTTCAATTGTATGTCGAATACCAAGGTGGAGACTACCAGTTTTGCCTTTACATCGAATAAATCGAATATCGGAACTGTGGATGTACCTGATCCGCGCTTATATAACCTTGAAAATTTCCAGGCTACCGAGAAGATCATCCCTGCTACGGTTGAGATCGTAGACATTCCCGGTCTGGCAAAAGGATCCAATAAAGGAGAGGGGGTTGGAAACCAGTTTCTCTCTGATATCCGGAATACAGATGCCCTTATCCACGTACTGCGTTGCTTCGATGATGAAAACCTTCCCCACATTGAAGGATCTGTTAACCCGGTCAGGGACATTGAGACCATCAACCTGGAATTACAGGTTAAGGACCTTGAATCAGTTGAGAAGAAGATCACACGGCTGGAGAAGATTGCCAAGGTGGGTGATAAAGATGCAAAAAGAGGTGTTGAAGTGCTGAGTATTTACAGGGACCACCTGGAAAATTTACAGAATGCATCTACTGCACCGGTTGCAGATACAGATAAAAAATACATCGACGATATGCAGCTGCTGACTGCCAAGCCGGTATTGTTTGTTTGCAATGTTGATGATGCATCTGCAACCACCGGCAATAAGTACGTGTCTGAAGTAAAAGAGTTCCTGAAGGATGAAGGCGCTGAAATTCTTGTTCTTGCTGCAAGACTTGAAGCCGAGATAGCTGAACTTGATAAGGACGACAGGCTGGATTTTCTGGCAGACGCCGGACTCACTGAACCCGGAGTTGGTAAACTTATCCGTTCAGCCTATTCGATGTTAAATCTTATGTCATTCTTCACAGTCGGACCGAAGGAGATAAGGGCCTGGACCATAAGAAAAGGGATGACTGCCCCAAAAGCTGCCGGGGTAATTCACAGTGACCTTGAGCGAGGATTTATAAGGGCAGAAGTAATGAAATATGAAGATTTCATTACCCTTGGATCAGAACATGCCTGCAAGGAAAAGGGAAAACTCGCCATAGAGGGGAAGAATTACATAGTTGGTGACGGGGATATCTTGCATATCCGGTTCAATGTATAGCGATTTTTGGTCCCTGGCGCTTAGTCGATTTTAGAGATTGCTTCTGGTCTGAGAGCTTTTAGCTTCGCGTTTGAATAAAGAAGGCCTGCAAAAGTCAGGGACCGGAGGGAAGGAAAAAGTTAGTGAGACTGATTATTCAAGAGGCGCAGCCAAATTGAATAATCTTAGTCGAACTAATCCCGCTGAGTGAAGCGAAAGCGGGAGAAAAAGTATCCTTCGACTCCGCTCAGGAACCGGATAAAGTAAAAAGTAAAAAGTAAAAAGTTTGAGATCTAAGAACTTAAAATGATTCGGAAATTAATCATACTGATTTTATTTGTTTCGTGGGTATTTCCATGGGTGAATATCCATGGCCAGGAAGAGCCGGACAAAATGCTTACTATACGCATTCCTGTTTCAGGTAAAAAGTCATTGAGTACACTTGAGTTTGAGTTTTACCGTGAGAATTACAGGAATGACAGCCTGGATATCGAAGTTGATGCTTCTGATCTGGTAAAATACCTGGGTCAATACCCCGGCCTGAAGATTCTTCCGGCCGCACCCCTGCTCGATGATACAGACATGGCAGCAAGCCTTGAGGAAGCGCTGACATTTACAAA
>CAYSAH010000015.1:10914-20171 GCA_964428945.1 uncultured Bacteroidaceae bacterium
ATGCATTATTTCGCAGAGAATTTTCCTTCGATTTGCAGAATAGATACTATCGGGAGAAGCATCCAGGGGAGATTACTTCTTGCACTGAAAATTTCCGACAATGCAGAAATATGGGAGGATGAACCCGCCTTCCTCTATACTTCGACAATTCATGGCGATGAGCTGGTAGGTTATATGCTTACGCTCAGGTTAATCGATCATATTCTAAGCAATTACGGATCGGATATCGAAATTGACAGGATCGTCAATGAGCTTGAAATTTGGATCAATCCGCTTTCAAACCCTGACGGAACCTATTATCCCAATAATGATAACTCCATTATAGGATCCCGACGCGGCAATGCAACCAATACAGACCTGAACCGGAACTATCCGGATCCTTCAGCGGGTGACGCGGATGATACAACAGGTGTGCAACCTGAAAATCAACAAATGATGCTCTTCCTGAGGGAAAAGCAATTCAATCTTTCAGCGAATTTACATTCGGGTGCGGAGGTTGTAAATTATCCCTGGGACTATACCTACGCCCTGCACCCTGATGATTCATGGTATATATTTATCTCCAGGGAATATGCGGACGAAGTTCATGCTGTAAACCCTGCTTACATGGATGAATTTCCCGACGGGATAACCAATGGAGCTGAATGGTATGTTATAAAAGGAGGAAGGCAGGATTATATGAACTATTATCTCCATGGCAGGGAAGTTACCCTGGAGTTAAGCAATACGAAAAAACTCGAATCTGAGGTCCTGGAAAATTACTGGAACCTGAATAAACGGAGCCTTGTAAATATGATCACCCAGGCACGTTACGGAATTCATGGAAAAGTTACAAGCTCAGTAACAGGAAATCCGTTAAAGGCAAAGATTTATGTGATGGACCATGACGATGAGCACTCCTGGGTGGCAAGTAATGCGGTAACAGGCAATTTTTACAGGTATCTTAAAGAGGGGGTGTACAACCTGCTGGTCACCTCAGAAGGATATATAAACGATACGATCACAGGAGTGGAAGTTTTGGATTACCAAAAGAAATTACTGGATGTTGAACTTGACAGTGTATTCAGCTTAATCCCTTCTGTGGATAGTAAATTCGCAGTATCAATTTATCCAAATCCGGCAAAATCGACGTTGTATATTGATCTTAACGGGCAGTCCATGGACAAAAGCCGGATTGAGATCCTGAATATTTTAGGATCTGGAGTGTTCAGTGAAGAAATTCCAGGGACAGTGAATAAATACCGATTGGATATTTCAATGCTTGGGAGTGGTTATTACGTGCTGAGGATCATAAGCAAGCTTAAAAGCACTTCAATTCCTTTTGTTATTGAATAGAAGGCTTTTCAATACTTCTTCTTATTCCAAATTTACTGCATAAACGCTAAAGAGGAAATTATTCTATCCGAATCAGCTGACTGAAGATAAAGATTCCAAGGATCTTAGCCTCATTGAAGAAAAGTTATCCCATAGGTGCTATATCCGGGCAACAAATAATTAAATCCACTGAAATGATTAAATTTGCAGCCAATAAAAATTTACAATGAATGTTATAATAGGAATTTTCGTGGGGGGAGGCTTGGGAAGCCTGGCTCGTTTTTTCGTGTCCAGCAGGATCACCTCCGGATTCAAGGTAATAAACCCGGTAGGTACAATGACGGCCAATATAATAAGTACCATCATCCTGGGTATTGTTTTATATATAGCAACACGCCATTCCGGCCTATCCGACAACATGAAGGCGCTTCTGATTACGGGTTTCTGCGGAGGATTCAGCACATTTTCAACCTTCAGTTATGAGACATTTGAATTACTTAGAAATAATCAGTACTGGTTCGCTGCAGCAAATATTCTGGTAAGTGTATTGTTAGGGGTTGGAGTTCTTTTTGTATTGGCGAAAAGTATAGGATCATGAGGTTTCAAGGCATTTTTACAATCTTATTAATATTTCTTTCTGGTTTCTGCTTACAGGCTCAGCGGATACCTTCAGGAAAACCGAAACTTGTAGTCGGAATTACCATATCAGGGATGAGATATGACTATTTATCCACCTACTGGGATAAATTTGGGGAAGGTGGTTTCAGGCGAATGGCCGGAATGGGTACGCATTGCAAAAATGCACGCTACGATCAGTTAATAACCGAATCAGCGGTTGGTTATGCAACTATCGCGACCGGGTCAAGGCCTGATGCCCATGGGATCGTAGCTGATTACTGGTATGAGCGTATTCCAAATGAAATAAGGTATTGTATTGATGATCCTTCAGCCCATGCCTTGCTGAGCTCAGATGAAAACGGTCATACTTCCCCCAGAGCCCTGATGTCAAGAACCCTTTCCGATGAGTTGAGGATTAATTCCCAGTTCCAGTCGAAGGTAATAGGCGTTTCCATGGACCCAAAAGCAGCTGTGTTGCAATCAGGACATACTGCGAATGGGGCATACTGGTATGATCCCGAACATGGCACCTGGACCACGAGCACCTATTATATGGATTCATTACCTAAATGGGTAGAGGAATTCAATGGAAAAAATTACAAGGATATATACCGGGAAAAGCACTGGGATACATTTTTGCCAATCGGGGAGTATACTGAAAGTATGCTCGACAATAACAGCTATGAAAAAGGATTTAAAGGACAGTTCACTTTCCCTTACGACCTTTCAAGGCTTGGAAACGGAACGAAGAAAAAAGATTATTCTGTTCTGATGGCAACCCCGTTTGGCAATACTTATACAAAAGACTTTGCAATCTATGCAATTGTCAACGAAGAATTGGGCATGCGCGATGTAACGGACTGGATCAATATTAGTTTCAACGCAAGCAAATACCTTGCTGAAATATTCACAACCTGGTCCGTAGAAATGGAGGACCTTTACCTGAGGCTGGACCAGGATCTGGCACATTTGCTGAATTTCCTTGATGACCAGATTGGACTTGAGAATACCCTGATTTACCTCACTGCTGATCAGGCAATTGCCGATGATCCCAGATTTCTGCAGGAGAACAGGGTACCTTCAGGTTATTTCAATTATTCAAGTAACATTTCCTTGTTGAAATCCTACCTGAATGCCGTTTATGGACAGGGAAACTGGGTAAATCTTTACTATGCCAACCAGGTATACCTAAACCATCAGCTAATTGAAGATTCGAGGTTATCGCTCGAAGAGGTGCAGGACAGGGTAGCTGCCTTCATGATACAGTTTTCAGGTGTTTCGAATGCCTTGCCAGCATATATCCTTCAGCGAAACAACTTTACCGAGGGGATCTTTAACAGGATCCAGAACAGTTATAACCAGAAACGAAGCGGCGATGTTATAATTTACCTTACACCAGGCTGGGTGGAAAAGGGAAGTGAATTTCGTGAATCCCTGTCAAATTTCCATTACGACGCTCACGTTCCGCTGATTTTTTATGGATGGAAGATCAACAGGTTCACATTGCCGGACAGGATATCCCCGTTGGATATTGTTCCAACAATTGCATATTATCTGGAAATATCTGTTCCTGCAAATGCGAGTGGAAAGGTGATCACGGGAATGGTCAGATAGCATTTAGTTTATCACGGAGCCTGGCAAAACCGGCAATCTGTTCAGGGAACTCTTCAAGTTGTGTACCTATCACGATCATATCAGCTCCTGCATCGTAAACATTTACAGCATCTTTCACGCTTCGGATTCCTCCTCCAACTATCATGGGAATGTTGACCGATGCACGGATTGCTTTTATCATATCCATCCCAACTGTTTTTGCCGCACCGCTCCCGGCTTCCAGGTAGACCAACTTTAATCCCAGCATTTCCCCTGCCAGTGCTGTTGCCACAGCAATATCAGTCTTTCCAAAGGGAATGGGTTTTGTATTGCTGATGTATTCCACGGATGTGGAATGACCATTTTCAATGAGCATATACGCTGTAGGTATAATATCAATTCCGGCTCTTCTTAAGATCGGGGCTGCTATCACATGGTTACCGATCAGAAAATCAGGATTTCGCCCGGAGATCAGTGAAAGGAGGAGTATCCCATCGGCTGCATCGCAAATTTGTGAAACATCACCCGGAAAAAGATAGACCGGGATTTGAGAGTGTTCTTTCAGGAAATGAATAAGATCATCAATAGGACTAAAAAGCAGGCTGCCACCTACAAGGATAACATCCGGAGGAAATTTCTCAAATAATCCAAGCAATTTGCCCGGATTTGAACCGCTATGTTTATCGGGATCGACAAGTACAGCGAAACTCTTTCTCCCGCTTATGGAATCAAAAAATTTACTCATTTTTTGCAGCACCAAACCAATGCATAATTATCGTGATGTAAATACTCCAGGTCAAAGTCCTCTTCTCCCGCACTATTAATAACATGTCCCCTTATAAAACCATTGTCCTCCGGCTCAAACGGCAGGATCGTTATCCCTTCCCTGAAATTTACATCCTGCTTGTCACAAATCTTATATAAGGCCTCTTTCGCGCACCAGTGCAGGTAAAGGTGAAATTTTTTCCTCCTGATCTGCTCCGTTAGCTTTTCATTGGAATTCATGAACTTATGGCCGAGCTTGCTTATCTTTCCAGACATATATTCAAGGTCAATACCAACTCTTTTATCAGGACTCACAAGGATGGAAGTCAGGTTTCGTGAATGGGAAATACTTATATTTCCTCCGTCATTTAAAAAGGGTTTATTTTCAGAATTGTAGCTGATCTTAGCATTGTCTCCTTTCATGCTCCTGATAAGCGCACGAACACTAAGCCACTCGAGTTTTCTGCTTATGCTTCGAAAACTTGCCAGGCGTGCTTTCTCCGACTTATTCAATCTCACCATGGAGTAAAGTGTATCATAATCCTCGGTGATCTCCCACACTCCCAGCATGCAATCGGGTTGTATTTCTGTCTTTAAAAAAATTCCCACAGAAACTGTTTTACTTAAGTGAAAAACGTGGCCAATTTACAAATAATTTTCAGGGACTGATTCTGTAAAGCAAACTATTTCCACCTGACAGTCTCGATCATATGTTCAATATCTTTACGCACAAAAGTAATGATCGGATTCAGTGAATCACGATTCGGAGTCGTTTTGAAATATAATGAACCTCTTAAAAAATGTTCTGTGCTGTCGGTCAGGAAAAATTGTACTGAGGATGCTACATTTCCACTCAGATCGTAAAGTATTCCATACCTGCGGTTTAAGGTATCTTTGAATGGAATCTCGGTAATTCCGTCAGATCTTGATGCATGCTTGTATACGAGGGTCCTTGTATCTTCAATTAGTGATTCCACGTCACCATTCAGCTTCTTATAACTTAGGTATATGGTGCCGTTATATTCCGGGAAGTTTACATCGTACCACCATGGCTCGCTTATCCTTGATCTGTTGGGAACAATTTCAGAATAAACAGGGATCTCGAACACGAATGGTTCTGCATCGTTAAACAGTACATATTCCTTTTCGGGATAATGGACCTTTAAATACCCTGATGGCTTAGGTGTATAATTGCTCTTGCAGGAAAATAATAAGGCAAGGAAAATTATCGCCAGTTTAAACTTCATTTGCATTTTCATCATTGAGTCTGACCTTGATCTGCTTGATCCTGCGCTTGTCCATATCTGTAATTGTAAAACGAATATTTTTACAATCGAGTGTGTCATTCAATTTTGGAAAATCGCCTTTTAGCTCAAGAATCAGACCGGCCAGTGTTTCAGCCTCTCCCCGGACATCTTCCAATGTTTCAGTTTCCAGATCAGTTACCTTAAAAAAATCGTTCAACAGCGTTTTGCCATCAAACAGATAGGTATGGTCATCGATTTTTCTGTAGAATTCTTCTGCCTCATCAGATTCATCTGTTATTTCGCCGACCACCTCTTCAAGAATATCTTCCATGGTAACAATTCCTTTCATTCCTCCATATTCATCAACAACAATAGCCAGGTGAATTTTAGTTTGCTGAAATTCCTGAAGCAGGTCATTTATCTTTTTTGTCTCCGGCACAAAAAAGGGCGGTCGTATGAGGGTCTGCCATCTGAATCTTAATTTCTTTATATGGGGTAAAAGGTCCTTTACATAAAGTATACCCTTTACATTATCTGCATTTGCCTCAAAAACCGGGATCCTGGAGTAGCCCGATTTAAGCACAACCTCAAGCAATTTTTCCATGGAAGTATTAATATCAACATTAGTTACATCCATCCTTGGCTGCATTATTTCTGAAGCTTCAAGGTTACTGAATTTCACTATGCCTTCAAGCATTTTTTTCTCCTCCGAAAATACCCCGGTTGCGATATCCAGTGCTTCAGACAGATCGTCCATGGAGATATTCTTTCTCTTTCTTGCCACGTTCTTATTAACCAGTGAAGTGGATTTGGTAAGCAGGTAAACAAGTGGACGGAATAATTTGCCGGTAAAGCGGAGCGGCATTGCCATCAGGATAGCAAAGTATTCTGAAAAGCGATCAGCATAGATCTTTGGAAGTATCTCACCAAAAAGCAGTATCATAAAAGTTATCAGCACGACCTGTATAACAAATCCAAGAACAGGAACGGCCGACGAATCCATAAGGGAGGACGTTATAAAGCTGGATAGAATTACGATACCTACATTTATAAAATTATTGCAAATTAAAATGTTTGCAAGCAGATCTTCGGGTCTTTTTAGCAATTCCAGTACAAGCTTACTCCTTCTGTTAGCACGTTCTTCGAGTACTTCGGTTTCAGAAGGAGTGAGGGAGAAGAAAGCTACTTCAGAACCTGAAATAAGTGCCGAGCAGATCAACAATATAATTACCACCACTATTTCAATAATTATTGCAGTGGTAATTGGTTGTAAGACCAGTTGTAACAGTGGAGTTATTTGAGTTTCCAAAACCAGCTTAATGGTTAATTAAACTAAAAGGGCAGATCATCAGGCTCGCTACCAGGCCCTGATATATCAGGTTCAATATCATGAGAGATTGTCGGGGGTTGTGATGAAGTAGCTCCCGGAGAAACTGATGTATTTTGGCGATAATCCTGTTTCGGAGCAACACCACCCTGCTGACCATCATCCTGCCGGCGTCCAAGCATCTGCATATTATCACCAACGATTTCAGTAGTATAGCGTTTTACACCATCCTTATCATCGTAGGACCTTGTACGAATTTTTCCTTCGATAAATAATTGTGATCCTTTTTTTACGTATTGTTCAGCAACCTTAGCCAAACCCCGCCAAAGAACAATATTATGCCACTCGGTCTGCTCGATTCTTTCGCCGTCCCTGTTTTTATATACCTCACTTGTAGCAAGGGGGAACTTGCACACAGGTGTATTCTCATCAAGGTATCTTGTTTCCGGATCTTTTCCTACGTTCCCAACAAGGATTACTTTGTTTACTGCCATAATTTAGAATTTAATTGCTTGCAAAGATACGAAAATGTGACAATTATCAGGTGTTCAAGCAATGGTTTCCAGATAACGGTCTATTAGCCTCGGAAGCGGGTATTCTCCTATCTGTTCCAGTGTTACGGTGATCCAGTTTTGCTTCCCGCTAAAATCTTTTTTTAATATCTCGGCATGAACGAATCTTGCAATAATTGATCTGTGGGTAAGCTGGTGCTTTATCGGTTCAGAAATTTTATGAATCCTTAATTCTCCCTCCCCAAGTCCTGTAAATTCTTCAATAAGACTTAATAGCTCTTCGGTCTTAACTCTTTTATTATGCTCTATCAAAGGGAAATCATACAACTGTTTCCAAATGTCATTTTCCTCTCTTTTTTTAATAAAAATACAACCATTTTTATAGATTAAAAGGTAAGTAAAATACCTTGTCCTGACTGCAACTTTTTTAATTTTTACCGGCAGTTCAGAAACCATATTCGCATTATTAGCCATGCATTTATATTCCAGGGGACAGATTTTACATGCAGGATTTTTAGGAATACACTGCAAGGCCCCAAATTCCATCATTGCCTGATTATGGTTCCCGGGATTGCTTGCATCCAGCAGCACATCTGCAAATTCCCGTATTAATTTCCTTCCTTCTGAAGAATTTACCGGTTCCCTTACAAGGAATAACCTGCTTATAACCCTCTCCACATTACCATCCACTAAAGCCACAGGCTCATTATAAGCGATTGAAGCAATGGCAGCAGCCGTATACTCACCAACTCCTTTCAACTTCTTCAAAGTCTGTGAGTAAACCGGAAATTTTCCTTCAAATTCTGTAACAACCTGCCTGGCGGCTTTAAGCAAATTCCTCGCACGGGAGTAATATCCCAATCCCTGCCATAATTTCATCACTTCCTGCTCATCAGCTTCAGCAAGTGAACGGACATCAGGAAAGCGTTTAAGAAACCTAAAATAATAAGCCATCCCCTGGCTTACCCTGGTCTGCTGAAGTATGATTTCTGACAACCAGATACTATAGGGATCTTTTGTTTTTCGCCATGGCAAATCACGCTGGCTAATTTTATACCAATCAGATATTATCTCGTTAATTTTCACTATCTTCACCCTCTCTTAACTCTAAAATTGAATTCAAAATAAAATTAATCCATTTCATTTGTAATTAATTGTGAAAAACAATTATATTTGCACATTGAAAAAATGAAACTAACGTAAATCATTGATAATTAAAGGTTTTATAAAATGACTAAAGCAGATATCGTAAACGAGATTTCCAAAAACACTGGAATTGAAAAGGTGACTGTTCAGAAGACAGTAGAAGCATTCATGGAATCAATTAAGGATTCTTTAAGCGACAGTAAAAATGTTTATCTGAGAGGATTTGGCAGCTTCATAATTAAGAAAAGAGCCAAGAAAACAGCAAGGAACATTTCCAAGAATACAACTATAATTATTCCTGAACACAACATTCCTTCGTTCAAACCTGCTAAGACTTTTGTCAATAAAGTAAAAACAAACGTAAAATAATTTTACTGAAAATATTCTATCATGCCTAGCGGAAAGAAAAGGAAAAGACATAAGATGTCGACCCATAAACGTAAGAAACGTTTAAGGAAGAACAGGCACAAGAAGCGGAAATAACGGATTTGTTCTTTTCACGATATTACGATAAACCTAAAGTATTATGCTTTAGGTTTATTTCTGTTAAGTTAATACGACAGATTAATAAAGAAATTACATTGTGAGCAGTGAATTGATTATTAAAGCCTCGGATAACGAGGTTTCAATTGCTCTACTGGAAGATAAAAGACTTGTTGAGTTAAACAGATCAAAACCGGAACAAAAGTTTTCGGTAGGTGATATATATCTTGCCAGGGTTAAAAAAATTATGCC
>CAYSAH010000016.1:0-20009 GCA_964428945.1 uncultured Bacteroidaceae bacterium
CCCCGAAACAACTTACATCGCCAGATCCATTCAATACCGCAGTAATATCTTCTGGCTGACCAATGAGAAGTAGGGCAGGGAAATCCTGGATACATGCATTGGCATCTGTTACCCGGAGAGAATAGGTATCAGCTGGCATCCCGGAAGGATCCTCCTGTATCGAGGTGTAAGGACCAATCGCTGTCCAGTTGTATGTGTATGGTCCCGTTCCTCCTGAAACAGTTACTGAGGCGGTTCCGTTCGCACCTCCAAAGCAGCTTACGTCAGTAGTATTATCAACAATGATCGTAATTGGATCCGGTTGACCAATGGTCGCCACCGCAGGAAATACTTTAACGCAACCCACGGCATCGGTTATAGTAAGGTCATATGTGTCGGCAATAAGTGTAACAGGATTCTGAACATTGCTTACATCCAGGCTTGCCTGTCCCAGCCAGGCAAATGAGTAAGGTCCGGTGCCACCGTTTACAGTTATAGTGGCGCTACCATCATTTCCCCCGTAACAGGAAACATTAGTTGAATTTACTGTAGGAAGGGTAATTTCACTTGCTTGTCCCAGGCTTAGCGGACCCAGTGGAGTGGTACACCCATTCGCATCGGTCACAATTACCGAATAATCACCTGCTTCTAGGCCGAAAATATCTTCAACATTGTTAGTATATCCATTCGGGCCGGTCCAGCTGTAGGTGTATCCGGTTCCAATACCGGAGGGAGTTCCTCCAACGGGGGAAATCTCGATCGAGCCGTCACTTCCCTGGTAACATGTTGCGGGCGTAATAATATCCATTACCACAGTAAGAAGGGGAGGAATGTCGATGAACAGGTTGGTTGTGTCATATGTACTTGGACAGGTTGCATGTGAAACAGTCACATCATAAGTACCGGTCGGAAGATTGTCAAAGAAACCTGTGGAATTCGACGTATTAACAGGGCCGCTAAGTGTGTATATAAGGTTATTATCCTCACCCGTTGCAATAACGTTAATAGTGCCGTCGTCCAGAGTTGCACAATTGATATCGGTTGTAGTTGTACTGTTGATAACTATTGGGTCAGGCCCACCGATACTGGTAAAAACAAAAAGGTTTACAGTGGCAGGATTTGCATCAGCAACAAATATTGAATAATCAGTACTTTTTGGGAAGCCGATAAAATTATAATTACGGGCCGGAATTGATCCTGAAAAAGCAACAATGGATCCCCCACTGAACAGGGTATAATTCAAATTACCAACACCACCCGCAACCTCTATGGAAATAGTACCATCAGTTTCGGCTCCGCAACTTACAGGTGTTGTAGTGAGGCTCACCAGGGTGATATTCTGTGCCTGTAATCCCGTAATTGAGAAAAGGAGAAACACTATGTAGAGGAAATTTTTTACCATTTTCATTTATACTGAATAACAAGCCTTTAACTTTAAATTGAGAGCACAAAGCATTTTTACGCAGAAGCTCAAATTAAAGTTCCGTCTATTTTAACAATTTGTATGGCTAAATTATAAATTTAGACACTTTCTATTTTAAAGAACTATTAACAATCTTACAAGATAATACATAAAATGCACTTATACAGCATTTTATCAAATTTGGCCACTCTCAATTCCTGATAAATATTTTTTACTTATCTGTTTCACCGGGTAACTGGCTGCCAAAAATCCTATAATAAGCACTGTAGCCCATACCAGGAGAACGTCCCTAAACTGAAGGTCCACTGGGTATGCATCAATCACAAAGGTACCGCTTCCGCTTAATTTCAATATTTCAAATCTGTCCTGGATCCAACTTACCAGGGATCCCAGGGTGATGCCGATCACAGAACCAACAATACTGATAAGCCAGCCCTCAAGAAGGAAGATCCGGCTGATTAGTTTCGAACCAGCACCCATGTTGCGAAGGCTTTTTATGTCATTTTTCTTATCAATGATGAGCATACTCAGGGAACCAATTATATTGAATGAGGCTATGATCAGAATAAATGTGAGGATAAGGAAAATTGCCCATTTTTCGGATCTCATTACCCGGTAGAACAATTCGTTTTGCTCTGCCCTGTTCTGCACCAGGTATTCTTCGCCCAATATTTCATTTATCTTTTCCTGGGTATCTGACTGATCAAATTTTGGATCAAGTTTGATCTCTATTGCCGAAACTTCTTCGGTATATTCAAGTAATTCCCGCATGAAATCTATTGGAACAATAACATACCTTGAATCGAAATCCTGTTCAATAGAAAATATGCCAGAGGGGAATATGTATTTCCTTCTGAAAGCATCATCGGGATTGGAAAGATTGATCTTACCAAGTCTTTTGGGCATATAAATAAAAAGTGGATTAATAAAATTCAATCCTATTTGAAGACTTGAAGCCACCCCCTGACCTACTACTGCATAGGAACGGTCCTTTTCTTTTAGTATCATTTCTCCGTCGTATACCATAGAGTCGATCCCTGTAACTTTGATGAAGGACTCATCGGCACCTTTTATGGTTGCAATGTGTTGGCGTTCTCCATACTTAAGCAAGGCGTTTTCCTCCAGTATTTCAGACAGATATGCTACACCCTGCAGTTCTCTGATCTGATTGAACCTTTCATCAGGAGTAAATACTTTTCCCTTAACAGCCGTTATTCTTATATCCGGATCGAACGAATTAAAAAGTGATTTGACTACCTGGTCAAATCCATTAAAAACGGAAAGGATAACCACTAGGGCCATTGCGCCAACACCAACCCCCAGCATGGAAATGGCTGAAATGATATTGATCGCATTCTGGCTCTTCTTTGCAAAAAGATACCTGCGGGCGATATAGAGTGAAACTCTCATTTAATGCACTTAACAATCAGACCGGTACCTGTTTTGTGTTTTGTGTTTACATCTAAAAAGTTGAGAATGAAACTTATAGGGTAAGCGATGAGATAGTAGAATGGAAGCATTATAAACATTAACTTATTTGCATTCACCAACAAAATCGGCCACTTCATTGAAAGCCGCCATGAGATTTTACCGGGAGTGCCATAGGAATATTTGCTTTCAATGGAAGAGAACCCGGCAAGTTTAAGCTTGGCTTCAATATCTTCTATAGAATATCCATCCCTTACATGTTCTTCAATAAATGATTCATCATCGTCATCATGAACATCGCTTCCTCCTTTATCGGATGGCGTGGAGATTAGTAAAACGCCGCCTTTTTTCAAACTATCGGCCAGATTCCTGAAAACAGCAATATCCTCTTCAATATGCTCCATCACATCAACAGAAAGAACGAGATCGAAGAATTCCGGCCTGGAATATTTCGTCAGATCAGCAAATTCAAATTTAACCCTGTCGGATAAACCGATCTTGTGAAAAAAAGCATTGCAATCGTCGATCTGTTCTTGTTTAACATCAACAGCGGTTATCCTTGATGAGCGTAATTGCAAGGCCATTGTATAATCGTATTGGCCAAATCCTGATCCTGCGTCGAGAATTTGCGGTGATCCGGGGAGGGTCTTTTTCAATTTTCTTAATTCCTTTCTGATGTGCCAGGAACGAAGGAGAATGAGATTGAGAAGGTGATAGAATATTTTCCGGAGAAATGGTGTCTTATTGAACACTGTTCCAAGGCTTCTTTTTATCGGGTCGTACTTCATCTAATCCTCCTTAAGCAGGTTATCAATCTTTTCGATGTAGTCCAGGGAATCATCGAGGTAATAAATAAATTCAGGGATGATCCTCAGCTGTCCGGCAACTTTTCTTCCAACAACATTCCTTATCGAGGATGCATGGGATCTGATGTTTTCCAGCGGGTTCTCCTTTTTATCCAGAGGAAAAATGCTCAGATAGACCTTGGCAACACTCAGGTCCGGACTTACCCTGACTACAGTTACTGTGATCAATTTTCCCTGCAGCATTTCCCTTGCATGCTGCTGAAAGTAGTCTGCAAGTTCTTTTTGAAGGAGTCGGGAAACTTTTTGTTGTCTTGTGGATTCCATAAACTGAATTTAATCCTGAAAAATTACAAATTAATATCGCTTAAAACACATGGTTTTATTAACAATCCCGGTTTCAAGGGGCGAATTAAAAAGGCTTGTAAAAATAGCTAAATAAAGTAGCTTGTGCAAAATGGGGAAAGACAGAAAATTATCACAGGATTTTGATCAGTCATTTTCAAAATAGAGTTTCCTTATGGCATCTGCCAGGTTGCGGGACAATCTTAAGGCTGATTCATGTTCGACATGGTTGCCATCGTAGGTTGAATAGTTATGCGGATCTATATCTATCCAGTCTCCCCCGGCCTCGATCAATCTGGCCTTGAATTCATCTACTGGAAATCCACTCAGAGAATCCTCTAAAAACATAACACTTTGAACGGCAGGGGTTCTGAATGCTGCTACTTTTATTCCATTGTCGGTCCACTCTTTTACTTTCCTGAGGAATATTGCAGTGTTTACTTCATCATACAAATTGTTTTGCCAGGAAGAGTTGATCCATGATAGGTAAAAGGTGGTATCCGATTTTAACCAGTGTGATTCTATCCAACCATCAGGATGATAGGTCATCTGGTAGTTCAGTTCTGACTTTTTCTTTACATCTCCTGAAATTATACTTTCAAAATCAAATGGCAGGAAAAGCTTGTTGAACTGGTAGAAATGCAGGTATTGTATGATTTCTTCCTTTTTTCTTCCATCCCTTTCCCTGAAAAAACTTTCTGCCCTGAATCCCTTTTTTGAAAAGGGATCAGGAGATATTCCCAGTACAATTATTTTCATCTCTGCAGATCTGTCAAGGCGATTTTCCATGAATTTCAGGTATTCGAGGTTGTATCCAAGGGAAGAATACCCCAGGTTTATCGCCTTCATTCCAGGCAGTTCTTTTTCAAATTCTGCCGGAGAGATCCCCCTGTAGATCCTTGAGTCTCCTCCAAAAAGAATAGGGTATTGGTCTTTGGAATGGGTTTTTCTGATCCAGAATCGCTTGTTCTCAATTTCTGCCAGGTCAGCATCATCCCTTAGAATATTCGCCATGATAATACCAAGGATCACAAGTAAGAACAGGTATATTGATCTTTCTTTTTTCATGCTAAAATTGAAAATAGATGAATTCGTTGCCATCGCCCCTCAGGTAAATTGAAGCAAGTATAAGAAACGCAACATATGCCAGGTCGATGATTCTTTGCAGTGAGGAATTTCTGGTGCCCAATGGCTTCCTGTATACCAGGGTGACAAGTTCCACAATTAAACTGAATGAAACGATAAATATGCCTAGCCTGATTGTTTTCGTCATTATAAAGTCGTGGCTTGGGGAGCCAAAACTGAACATCTTTTCCACAACGTATAATGCAGTATTCATATCGTCTGCCCTGAAGAACACCCAGGCTACCAGTACAATTACATTGGTAAGCAGAACTGTAATAGCGAAATTCACCAGCTTACCGGACAGGCATTTATACCATCCTGTAATTCGTTCAAGGCTAAGGAATAGCGCATGAATTCCTCCCCAGACTACAAAATTCCAGGAAGCTCCGTGCCAGAGTCCTGATACCACCATTGTAATCCACATAAACAACATTGCTTTGACTTTGCCTTTTCTCGATCCGCCAAGAGGAATATAGACATAATCCCTGAACCAGCTTGATAGAGAAATGTGCCATCTTGTCCAGAATTCCCTGAGGGACCTGCTGTGATAAGGGTGATTGAAGTTTATTCTGAAATGCATGCCCATCCACTTTGCGAATCCTCGTGCAATGTCAGAATAGCCGCTGAAATCAAAATATATCTGGAAGGCAAATCCCAGCATGATCAGCCACCAGAATGAGGTGGACTCGGTTTGGTGAACATTGCTGAAGGCTGTATTCACCATTGGGGCAATATTATCGGCCAGGACTACTTTTTTGAAATACCCGATAGCAATGAGCTTTAATCCGTTCCACCTTTCCAGTTCATTAACCGGGCGCACCCTTGTAAGCTGGGGAATAAGGTCACGTGCCCTTACTATGGGGCCGGCTACAAGTTGCGGAAAAAGTGCCAGGTAGGAAAAAAAGTGCAGCACATTCCTCGTTGGCTCAAGTTTTCCCCTGTACACATCGATGGTATAGCTCATCGATTGAAAAGTGTAAAAGCTGATACCAACAGGGAGCAAGAGCATGAAATCAGGAATATTCTCATACAGGTGGATATCAATGTCGAAGATCCGGAAAAAAGAATCAATATTTGTAGCGATGAAGCCTGAATATTTAAAAATGGCCAGAGATCCTAAATTACCCAGGACTGAGAGTATAAGAAAAAGTTTTTTTCTTTCAGGGTGGTTCTTAATTCCAAATGCAGCAAAATAGTCAATAAACCCGCTGGCCAGTATCAGGAAAAGGAACCGCCAATCCCACCACCCGTAGAAGAAGAATGATGCTATAACCAGAAATAGCCACCGAAGCTGTTTGGAGTGAGTGCGCTGAACAAAGTATAGAATTATAAAAAATATAAGGGCGAAAACGATGAATATGGCAGAGTTGAAAAGCATCGGGAAAGTTCAGATTCATAAATTTTCTCCCTAAAAGTAATATATTTTATATACTGAATGTTCCTATTCAACGCAGGAGAGATAAATAATCTCCTGTTTTCTTGCTACCACTAAATTTCATGGTTAGTTTTGTACCCACTATTAAAAACAGATTATGGAAACGGTATTAAGCGGAATCAGGTCAACAGGAAATTTACATCTCGGTAACTATTTCGGGGCAGTAAAAAATTTTGTAAAGATGCAGCATGAGTACAATTGCTTTTTCTTCATTGCCGACCTGCATTCTCTTACAACCCATCCCAAACCGGATAATCTGCATGATAATATTAAAAAAGTATTGTCCGAGTATATTGCCTGCGGGATCGACCCTGAAATAGCGACCATCTATATCCAGAGTGATGTACCTGAAATTTCGGAGCTCTATCTTTTGCTGAACATGAATGCTTATATTGGAGAACTTGAAAGGACAACTACCTTTAAAGAGAAGATCAGGAAACAACCGGACAATGTTAATGCCGGTTTGCTTACCTACCCGGTACTGATGTGTGCAGATATTATCATTCATAATGCCAATAAGGTACCTGTCGGGAAGGACCAGGAGCAGAATCTTGAGATGGCCCGAAAATTTGCTAAAAGGTTCAACCATATCTATGGAGTTGAGTACTTTACCCTCCCGGAGCCATTCAACTTTGGAAGCGAGCTTGTTAAAGTACCCGGTCTGGACGGAACCGGGAAGATGGGTAAGTCGGAAGGAAATGGTATTTATCTCATCGACAGTCCGCAGGAGATAAAGAAAAAGGTAATGCGCGCAGTTACTGATTCCGGTCCAGAAAAACCAAATTCGAAAAAACCGGAACCGATCCAAAACCTGTTCTACCTTCTTGATCTGATGTCGGATAAACAAACTTTAGCACATTTCGAAGAGGCTTACAACAACTGTACGATAAGATACGGAGATCTTAAAAAGCAGCTTACAGAAGATATTATTAGATTCACAAGCCCTTACAGGGAAAGGATACTTGACATCTATAACGATAATGAATTCCTGAGAAAAGTTGTTAAAAATGGAGCTGAAAAGGCAAGGGAAAGTGCTTCTAAAACCCTAAGGGAAGTAAGGGAAATCATCGGATATAAAAGCTTTTAAAATAAAAAGCCCGCCTCAGAGAGACGAGCCGTGCCCCGAATTTCGTCAGGTATATGCTTGGATGAACTGTCAATGAATAAGGTGCAAATACTGTGCCAAAAAAGAAATACAGAATGATAATCACGAATTATTATTCTGTTTTTGAGCATATTGAGTATAAGGTAAGTGAATCCTTAATGGAATGTTTTTCAAACTTTAGTTGCAGTGATTACTGGGCAAAACTATCCGGTAAATATGCCAATATAGGATTTCAGAAAAGCTGTAGGAACTTTGATTCTTATGATCAGCAGAGAGAAGAGGAAGAAGGATCCCCTTTTTGCAATACAATGATATTCTTTTTCAATGCCCAATCTATTCAGGGCATTCAGGAGTCTTTATATCATTTAACAGGATTGGATCTCCATGCACCAGATCCCTGGTCCTTAATCCAGTCTCCAATTGATCTCGCCCAGTCCGTTGACCCTTAGAAAATCATTGGCTTTTGAAAAGTGTCCACAGCCAAAAAATCCATTATAGGCCGAAAAGGGACTGGGATGAGCGGCCTTCAGTATCAGATGCTTGCTATTGTCGATTATTCCTTCCTTTGCATGAGCATATCTTCCCCAAAGTATAAACACGACCTTTTCCTTTTGGCCGGAGATTATCCGGATGACCTGGTCGGTGAATCTTTCCCAACCTCTATTCTGATGAGAACCTGCAATGGAAGCGCGGACCGTAAGGGTAGCATTTAACAGCATTACACCTTGTTTTGCCCATTCTAAAAGGTTGCCATGAGTTGGGATATCTAAACCGAGATCACTTTGAATTTCCTTGAAAATATTTACAAGCGAGGGGGGAGGCTTAATGCCTTTTGGAACGGAAAAACATAAGCCATGAGCCTGTCCTTTTCCGTGGTAAGGATCCTGGCCCAGGATTACTACTTTTACCTTAGGAAGGGGCGTGTTGTTAAAAGCATTGAAAATCTCTGGCCCGGAAGGATAAATTATGTACTGAGATCTTTCCCTGACAAGGAATTCCTTTAATTCCTTAAAATAATCTGACTGAAACTCTTCCCACAATGCTGTTTTCCAACTTTCTTCAATATTTGGGGTTATTTGTGGCATTAATAGCTCCTGTCTCAGAAATAGGTTCTGAGTGTAAAGATAAAACTTCTTCCGGGTGCGCTTACTCCTGAAGCATAGGGTTTATAAAATTGATCGAGAATATTTTCAATAGAGAACTGTGCAAGTAGAAAATCGTTTAATTTGTATGAACTGCTTAAATTAAGGGTCCACCAAGCCGGGAATCCAAACATTGTTGCCTCAGCACCATTGTCTTCATCAAAAGGAGAGAAGGTATCAGTGAACTTCCATCCGTTATAATATACATAACTATCGAGCATGAATTTTTTATAATCATAGGTAATGCTTACCCTGCCGAATACCGGTGGAATATGCCCCAGCGGAACGTCATCCGAGAGATTCCTGCCCTTTGTAATATTCAGTGTTGCTTTAAGGATCACATTGTTATAAAAATCAGAGATCACATTAAGGGAGGCACCATAGATATGTGCGAGACTGGCATTGTAATTGGCAGAAATCTTGTACAAGTCGCCGTCGTATACCATAGAATCCTGCCCGTTTAAGGTAAAATCAGTACGAACTATGGCATTGGTAAGTAGTGTGTAGTATGCAACAATATCCATTCTCAGGAAACCTTCAATTACCCTGCTGGCGCCTAATTCTGCATTATATGTATATTCAGGTTTGATATCTGGATTTGGAACTATGATATAATCGTCCTTGGCTCTCACCTTGCCGTAATCATCCAGGTTTGGATTCCTGTATCCTGTTGAAAGAATTGCATTGATCTGCCATTCTGGCTTTGGGTGATAAACAAGGTTGAAGCTTCCCGTAAATGCACCGTTGTTTATCCGTGTTGTATCAAAAACAAATTGCGGATCATCGAAGACTGATTTCAGCAGGGAAACATTGTAGCGGAGTCCTCCATTTAATACCAGCTTCTCACTTAGGATCTTTTTATAACTTCCATAAACAGAAGAAGAGAACGTATTTGTTCCACCTGAAGGATATCTTGTCAGCGTTGGCATGGTTTCCATGGTTTCCAGGTTTTCGTAAAAAGATCCGGATCCCACGTTGTTGTAAATCAGGTCATAACCATAATTTAGCTTTCTTTTGGCATCCCAAATTTTCAGAAAATCGATATTCAGGCTAAGTATATTGACATTTTCAAGCTGGTAAAGACGATCGTTAGAATTAAATTTTCTGGTTATCCTGTCTTCATCAATCCTCTGGTAAGCAAATATTGAAGTCGCATTGGTAAAAAATGAATTGTCATTCCGGTTCACATTTTTCACAGATGCAAGCAACCTGTTTTGAGGACCGTAATAATATTCAGAATAACTCAAATAACCGTTCTTATAGTCATTCAGCATATCCAGGCGGTCAATATTTGAAGAGGTGGAATACTGGAGATTAATATACCAATCAACAAAATCAGTTTGGGAATATTTAAATTTCTGAAGGAAATCTATTTGCTTGTAAGCTGTATATTGTTGAATATTCTCATTTTCATTTACATACATACTATCTAAACCCGATGTTTCCCTTTTCACATAATGAAGTGTTTTTCCCCAATCTCCATAAAAAAGGTTACGGTTAGTGCCGATCCTAATATTTCCTAAATCTTTGTATGTTATACTTGTAAGAGAGCCGATCTTTTTTCCCCCGATATTAAAATCGATGTGACCCACTTTACCACTGTTTGCAGTTGAGTACTGGGCATATGCTCCACCATTAAACTTTATTGAATTCTTGTTCGATAGCTCAGGGTCCTTTGTATAATAATGTATCACTCCTCCAAGGGCGTCACTTCCGTAAATGAGGGAACTTGGACCAAAAATTACCTCTGTTCTGGCCAGTATTGCATGGTCAATAGTTATAGCATTTTGTAAATGGCCACTACGATAAATGGTATTATTCATTCTTACACCATCCACGACGAGGAGAATTTTATTTGCTTCAAATCCTCTTAGAATCGGACTTCCTCCACCCGCCTGAGTTTTTTGTATCAGAATATTACCTGTTTCCATTAAGAGATCTGCTGATGTTTGAGACGGATTATCCCGAATGCTTTTTTCTTCCAGTAAAGCCACCGTGTAAGGAAGTGTTTGTCTGCTTTCCCTTGATTTGCTTGCTGAAATTATAAATTCATCAAACAGAATGTATCTTTTGGAGAGGGTGATTACCTTTTCATCCCTTATATCTGAATAGGCATATTTCAGGGTATTGTAAGAAGGGTGCTGAAAAATTAATGTATCTGTGGGAAGAAAGGACAAAGGGCCGGTAAAACCCAGGCTGTCCGTAATTGCAGCCTTGTCCCTGTTCTTGCTGAATATGGCAACATTTTCAACAGGGCTCCCTGTATTTTCCGATAATACCTGTAATCTCTGACCAAACAAGATTGCAGGTATGAAAAATAAAAAAAATAAAAAGAGGTACCTCATGATTTATGTCCGGGTGATGTATTTATCTAACAAAAAGTGTACCAACAAAAGCTTTATAAGGTATATTTTTTGTGCCTTTATTTGTCCACCATCATTGAAAATTAATGAAATTAATGTTGGTAAGTTCTCTCAGACTGACCGTTTGTTTTTAATAAATTTGAATTCAAAGTGATAAATTATGGTTAAACGTTTGTTGATCGGAGGGTCCCTTGCTATTGTCTGTGCCGGTCTTCTTCTTGTATTTATACTTCGAAGTGGTGATAAATTTCATGAAGCTTTTGCTGCAGAAGCAGTTCCGGCCAATGCTATTGCCTTTGTTGACAAAGTGGATTACAAATTTTTTTCACAGGAATTTTCCAATATAAGCCTTATCTGGAAAGATTTTATTAAGTATCCGTATTTTCATGATTTTGATTCAGTTTTCAACCTTTTGAATAAGAATATCGCTTCCATGCCTCTGTTGGAACGAAGGCTGGATGACGCGGGATTAAGTTTGTCCTTACATTTACTGGGAAAGAATAAGCTCTCGGCAGTTTATTATTTTTCCCTGGGGGATCATATTACTCCCAATGAAATGAATGAAGAAATGGAAACTGCACTGTCGGAGGGAGTTTTACTTAACCAAAGGAGATATGAGGCAGTTGATATCATGGATGTATCCTTCAATAATTCAAATAGCGTAAAAGGATTTACTTATGCTATTAAGGATGGACTTTTAATAGCCAGCCGGTCTTCCATGCTTGTTGAAGATGCCATTAGAAACTTGAATTCAGGTGGGGGTATCTATAATGAACAGGGATTTAGAAAGGTAGAAGAAACAGCTGGAAAATATGTGTTTGGAAATATTTATGTGAACTATCCTCTGCTTAACCAGCTGTTTTACCCACTCCTGAACAGCAATAGCTTTGATAAGTTATCGGGTTTTGCTGAAATTGGCCGATGGGGTGAATTTGATATCGATATCAGGGAGGATGTGTTATTGTTGAATGGAATGACCTATGCTGAAGATTCTTTAAAGGGATGGTTAAATCTTTTCAGGGGTCAATCTCCTGTTAAACTTGAAGCTACGTCATTTATTCCGTCAAATGTTACAGATTTTATGGCATTGGGGATAAGTGATATAAAATTATTTAAAGAGAATTTTAAAAAGGAGCTAAGCGTCCGAGGCTCATACCAGCAATTTATACAGTCCGAAAAAGAATCTGAAAAGCTTATCGGGGCAAGTGCCTATGGCACCCTGCTGGACCTTATAAATGATGAAATCGCCTGGTTTACAATGGAAGACGGAAAAGCAGGAAGATATAGTGAAGTTGTTATGTTTGAAGTCCGGAGCAGATCTGAGGCACAGGAAAGACTTACTGGTTGGTTATCAGTTTATGCATCCGAAAAAGGAGAAAAGGCAGAAAATTATATCTCAAAATATGCATTGGACGATCAGACCAGTTTCAATATTTACAATTTACCTGAAAAACCTTACAAACTCAGGGTAATTAATAAATTTCTCAAATCAAATTTTGCATTCTATGACAATTATGTAATTTTTAGTGATTCCAAAGAGGCTATCTCCAGAACGATCTATCAGAATATTCTCCACAAGACACTTGAGAATGAAGCAACCTATGAAGAGGTAAACAACCTGTTGTCCTCGAAAGCCAACCTCACATACCTCGTAAGGCCGGAGTACTTTTTTGCCCGGCAAAAGGCACTCCTGGATGTTCCGGTCCTTAAACAGGTGGAAGAAATGGCCGGAACCCTTAAGAAGATGACCGGATTGATCGTTCAGTTTGCAAACGAAGGGGATATGTTCTATTCCAACATATCTGTTAAATATGCATCTGCGCTTAAAGAGAAGGCAATGACTGTATGGGAAAGCCTTCTCGATTCAATGGCAATAATAAAACCTTACCTGGTTACAAACCATTATACATCAGAAAAAGAGATAGTTGTGCAGGATGCAACAAATTCACTTCATCTTGTAAACAGTACGGGTCGGGTACTTTGGCAGTTAAAATTGGACGGACCAGTTTTAAGTGAGATCTACCAGGTTGATTATTACAAAAATGGGAAATTGCAATACATGTTTAATACAGCATCAGGAATTCACCTTCTTGATCGTAATGGAAATTATGTTGAACGATATCCGGTTAAATTTCGCTCGAATGCAACCAATGGAATAGTTTTATTTGACTATGATAAAAGCAAGGACTACAGGATTTTTGTTGCTGGAGAGGACAGGCAGATCTATGTATATAACCTGGAAGGGAACATCATTCCGGGTTGGACATTCAGAAAATCTGAAGGTGAGGTACTAAAACCTGTTCAGCATTTCAGGGTAAAAGAGAATGATTATATTCTTTTTTCTGATCCAATACGCAGCTATATCCTTGACCGAAAAGGCAAAGAAAGAATTAAACTTATGGACCAGATGGTGATATCGAGGAACAACATATTTTATCTGGATATGAATATTGCAGGCAGCAGTCCGCGCTTTGTTACTTCCGATACTGCAGGGAATGTAGTCGGAGTAGATCTTACAGGAAAGTTTGAGCTGATACTTGAGCATAGTGCAACGCCGAACCATTTTTTCCGTATAAAGGACCTGGATCAGGATGGAAAGCCAGAGTATATCTTTGCAGATAAAAATGATCTGGAAGTAATTGATTTTAAAGGAAAAAGACTTTTTTCATTCAAATTAAAGGGCGATATTAGTACTTTACCTGACATTTATGAGTTTTCTGCATCTGATCTTAAAATTGGACTTACGGATGCTGAGAGGAATTTAATATATCTTCTGAATTCTGATGGTACATTGTACGAAGGTTTTCCTCTTGAGGGAAACACAAGGTACAGCATCGGATATTTTGCCGGTTCTGACAGCAGGTTTAACCTGATCGTAGGAAGTCAAAACGGATTTTTATATAATTATTCAATTGAATAGCGATGAAATATTACAGGATTAAAATTGGGACACTGGGGATTATTGCAATTATGTTCCTTTGGTCGTGCGAGGCTTACCTGGATCAGTTTAACATGGACAGACTTTCCACAGAGGTTGAGATAAGTCCTTCTATTGCTGCCCCGGTGGCTTTTGGTAGCTTCAGTCTGATGGATATACTGGAAACATTGAATGATTCAACAGGATTAATTTCCATTACAGAAGACAGCCTGATATTAATTTCATATGCTGACACTGCATATTCAGCGAACGCAGAGGATCTTATTGAGGTTCCTAACCATATTGGTGCTGAAACATACATTCAGTCAGATATCGATATACCAGCTTGGGCTGCACTGGCTGTTGGGGACTCTTATGAATTCCATAAGATTGAAAAAATGGATTTTGAAATTGAACCTGATGACAGGATCGACAGTGTAAAGGTAAAATCCGGGACGCTGAATCTCCACGCATTCAGTGAATTCAGGCATTCAGGGGAGCTGTTGATTACCAGTCATAATATTATTGATCCGGCTGGTGATTCCTTGAATCTAAGGTTCACCATCAGCAATACAGCAGGTGATTTCGTAAATGATTCCATCTTTAATCTTTCTGGATATACTCTCACTATGGATGAGAACAATGACAGTGCCGTTGTAAAAATTTATCTCACCCTTACCCTTGTAAAGTCTCCTGCAGATATAGCAGCAAATGAGGAAGCAGGTATGTTAATGAACTTTCTTGATATTGAGTACAGTGTCATATTTGGATATATTGCTGATAGAGAGGTTACAAATATTGACGAAGCAATGGATATCGCATTTTTTGATGCTATTGAAGAACTACCTGAGATCTATTTTGCAGACCCCCGCTTCAATATAACAGTACACAATTCCCTCGGCGTTCCTTTATCCTTAGATATCAGTAGTTTCAGGGCCAGGTCGCATAACGATGGTACATTTATGGACCTGGAATTTAAAGATCCCTTGTTAAATCCATTTATTGTGGCTGCCCCGACTGTGGAGCAGCTTGGTCAGACCGTCACGACGAATCGTTCCTATAATGTTGAAACAACAAATATTGATGAACTGATCTCCAGTGTGCCTGACAGAATTGAACTTGCATTTAATGCCTCAACCGGAAATCCTCCTGGATCCACAGAACAAAATTTCCTGCTGGATACAAGTAAAGTGGTTGTTGAAGCCGAGGTGTTATTGCCCTTGTGGTTAAGGACAAGCGGGTATACATTAAAAGACACCCTCGATATTCCACTTGACAGTCTGCTGGCTAACCTGGCATTTATAGAAAGTGCGATATTCAGGCTTACTACTACAAACGAATGGCCGTTGGAAATTTCAGTCCAGATTTATTTTATGGATAACGGGTTTAACAAAGTAGATTCCCTATTCCAGGAGCAGACAGCCTTAATTGTTGCAGCTCCTGTTGACGGAAATGGGGAAATTGACAGGACAAGGCTGGAAACAATTGTACAGGATATTACATTTTCAAATGAGAAATTAAGCGGACTGGCTGAAAATAATGCAACGAAAATGATGCTGGTTGCTACAGCATACACAACAGATAATGGTGCATCTGTAGTGAAGTTCTACAGCCAATACAAATTGAACTATAAGCTTTCTATTGATGCAGATTTCAGAATTAATCCCTCTGAATTGAATTTTGAGTAGAAAATATAAAAGTTAACCCAGAATACATATCTATGAAAAGGGCAAAAAGATTAATAATTGCATTTGGAATACTCCTTTCCTTGATGGAGTTAAGCGTTTTCGGGCAAATTCCAAACACCATGTTTTTTATGCCGGGAGTTCCGCAGTCCAACAGGATCAACCCTGCGATTCAACCAGGTTGTGGATTCTACCTTGGATTTCCCCTCATCTCACCTCTTCGTTTCCAGGTGAGTTCAAGTTCATTGGCTTTTAATGATATCATTTTTTATAATTCTGATATTGACTCACTCATCACACCTTTGCATCCACTTGCAGATAAAGATGCTTTTCTTCAAAATCTTCAGGATGTTAATTATATGTTATCGAGTTTAGGCACATCCATTGGTTCAATAGGTTTCAGGGTAGGAAAAAGCTTTATTTCCCTTGATATTACTACCCGAATGGATGGGAACATTTATTATCCTAAAGGGATATTCGATGTGCTGTTCAATGGGGCACCGGATGGTGGAACGATTTCCCTCAGCGGTATAGGTGCAGATATCAATGTATTTAATGAATTTTCGATGGGTTGGTCAAGAAAGGATTTCTTAATACCCGGACTTGACTTTGGTTTGAGGGGCAAGGTGATGTTTGGACTGGCAAATGTAAATACACAGAATTCCGTACTTGACATTGCAACTTCCATGGATATATGGAATATTAAATCAAATATGAAGATAAATGCTGCCGGGGCAGCCCAGATCATTAGTTTCAGCGAAAATTTTCAAAATGAAATTCCATTTCAGGTAAATGAGAACTTTTTAAATACTGCCTCTCCTCTTGAGATTGCGGCTGCTGCATTCAGCCTGGACCAGTTTGGACTTGCCATGGATGCTGGTGCAAGTTTCAGGCCTTTTTCTAGTCTTCTGATCAGTGCCTCTGTTATGGATATCGGTGGAATCAATTGGAAAAATTCAATTCAGAGTGCATTTGATTTTGAATACGATTTTATGGGAATCAATGTAAATCCATTTACCGGCATTGATACAACCTTTATCAGTGAGTTTACAGATTCGGTTTTCAATTCAATATCCTTTGTTAGCGGTCAACCATATTACTCTAAATTGAATCCGAAATTGTTTGTTGGGGTGTCTTTCTATCCAATTGAGAAGATTGGGTTCGGATTATTGTCAAGGACAGATTTTCTGAATGAAAAGATCTCCCAGCAGTTTACGGGTACTGTAAACATGACTACAGGGAAATTCATAAACCTTTCCCTGAGCTATTCCTATATGTCCAGAACTTTCTCTAATATCGGGGCAGGACTTTCATTTAACCTTGGTCCATTCAATATGTATTTAATTTCGGACAACATTGTGAGTGGTGCCCTGAATCCTCTTGGAACACGATCAATAAATCTTTGGTATGGGATGAACCTTACATTTGGATGGAAGCGGGCTGAGAAGAAAGCCAAGACATTTGATATGCCCTTGATCCATTAAAATAATTTTGAGTCCTGATCATCAGCAAAACCCCTTGTTCATCACTCCTGAAATTCCAATGATCAGAGTTTTTTAACCTGCTGGGCCATTCTCGTGGCAAAAACGAAATTATTGAGTGCCTCATTATCTGTATGCATAACCTCCTGTTTTGTTCCTTCCCAGCATTTACAACCCCTATAGATATATATTACCTTATCACCTATCTCCAGTACAGAATTCATATCATGTGAATTTACAACTGTAGTGATCTTATATTCATCGGTAATCTCTTTTATAAGGTTGTCTATCTTAATCGCGGTTATAGGATCAAGACCAGAGTTGGGTTCATCGCAAAAAAGGTATTTTGGAGATATTGAAATTGCTCTGGCTATCGCAGCCCTTTTCTTCATTCCCCCACTAAGTTCTGATGGTTTGAGTTTATTTACATTTTTAAGCCCAACACGATCGAGACAGAAATTGACCTTACTTAGTTTTACACGATAATTGTCATTGGTAAACATATTTAAAGGGAACATAACGTTTTCTTCGATTGTAAGGGAATCAAACAGCGCAGCCCCCTGGAAAAGCATTCCCATCTCCATGCGTAATTCCTGTTTTTCCCTGCGACCCATTAAAGTGAAATTGCGATCATTGTAAAAAATTTCACCTCCGTCAATATTAAGCAGGCCTACGATAGACTTCATAAGGACGGTTTTCCCGGAACCGCTCTCACCTATTATAACATTGCATTTTCCGCTTTCCAGGGTGATATTCAAATCGTTCAGGACGTATTGCCCATCAAATTTTTTGTATATGTTTTTCAGAATAATCAATGCAGTATAAGATTGGTAAGAACTAAATCTGCAAACAGGATAAGGATACTGCTCATAACAACGGCCTTTGTGCTTGACCTTCCGACCTGCACTGCACCTCCTTCTACATAAAAGCCAAAATATCCTGCAACTGTTGAAATTATAAAGGCGTAAAACGCTGTTTTTACCATTGCATAGGCAAGGTAATATGGATAAAAAGCATATTGGATACCATAAACATAATCTGAGACAGGAATAATATCCCCAAAAAGACAAAAAAGATATCCCCCTGTCAGTCCGACTGCAACACTTAGGGCACATAAAATGGGCAGAAAGATAACCAGAGCAATAAGTTTGGGCAGAATCAGATAATTAGCCGCATTGATTCCCATTACTTCAAGAGCATCGATCTGTTCAGTTACACGCATCATTCCTATCTCGGACGCTATGCTGGAACCGCTTTTCCCGGCAATAACCAGACCTATCATCGTTGAGGAGAATTCCAGCAATAGGGAATCCCTGACAGTGACACCAATAATATATCTTGGGAGCCATGGATTCTCGATATTGAAATTTGTCTGGATCGTAATTGCTGCGCCTACAAAAAGGGAGATAATTGCTATAATCCCGATTGAACCTAATCCGTGGCTTTCCATTTCACGTATGGTTTGCCTGTAGTATATGGAAAGCTTTTCAGGCTTCGAAAAAACTGACTTTAGTAGAATAAGATATTTTCCTATGTTTGAAATCGTTTTTAACATTCCATAAAATTACAAATAAAATACCGGCTGTTTTATAAAACAGTTTTGAATTAGGAATGTTAATTATTTTTACAGTATTTTTAATTAGAATAAAACCGTTCTTTTATGAATCCCAAGTACTACGCAATTATAATGGCAGGCGGTATTGGAAGCCGGTTCTGGCCTCTGAGCAGAGCAAAATTTCCCAAACAATTTATTGATATCCTTGGCGTTGGGAAAACTCTTCTTCAACAAACATTTGAAAGATTCCGGGAAATGATTCCTGCAGAGAATATTTATATTGTGGGAAATGCAGAATACAAGGAAATTATTTCAGAGCAGCTGCCTGCTCTTCCGGCTGAAAATATCTTGCTGGAACCCTCGCGACGGAACACTGCCCCCTGTATAGATTATGCAAATTTTCGTATCCTTCAGAAGGATCCGGAGGCTTTGATTATCGTTGCCCCTTCGGATCATTTAATTATCAAGGAGGAGGCATTTCTAAAAAGGGTTCAGAAGGGATTTGAGTTCGTTGGCAAAGAGCAGGCATTATTAACACTTGGTATTAAACCCAGTCGTCCTGAAACAGGTTATGGATATATACAGGCAATTCAAAAGCCAATTAAAGGTTTTGAAGCCATAGGATTAAAGAAGGTGAAGACATTTACTGAAAAGCCTAATTCTGAGCTTGCACAGATTTTCTTTGAAAGTGGTGAATTTTATTGGAATGCAGGTATTTTTCTCTGGTCACTTCCTACAATAATGAAAGCATTTGAGATGCATATTCCGGAGGTACACAGCTTATTTAAAGAGGGAGATGGAGTTTATGGAAGTCCGGGAGAAATAAAATTCATTGAGCAGACCTATGAACGGTGCAAAAATATTAGTATCGATTATGCTATAATGGAGAAGGCAGAAAATGTTTATGTTCTGGCTTCAGATATAGGTTGGTCCGATCTTGGGACCTGGGGCTCACTTTACGAGCAGATGGCGGCTGACGAGAATGGTAATGCGGTAAATGGGAAACATGTTTTTCTTTACAATTCTTCAGGTAATATTATAAATGTCCCTGATGATAAACTCGTTTTGTTACAGGGACTGGAAAATCATATTGTGGTTGAATCAGATAATGTGCTGCTGATCTGTAAAAAGGAGGAGGAGCAACGAATCAAGGAGTTTGTGAATGATATAAGGTCAGAGCTGGGAGATAAATTTATATAGAAGGGTGGGGATTACCAGAAGAG
>CAYSAH010000017.1:0-1630 GCA_964428945.1 uncultured Bacteroidaceae bacterium
AATGGATCCATGTGATCTTCGCCTTGTTAAATATTCTGATCTCGATATAGTAGGACACGTTAATAATGTAAAATTCCTGGAATGGTGCATCGATGCTATCGATCATGACGTAGTTATTAATAATGGAATAAAGGATTTTACAATAAACTTCATCGGCGAAGCAAAGACAGGGGAAGAAGTGCAGATCTTTTCATCCGGACTGAAGGGAAATTCTATTTACCTTTCCGGAATAAATAGAACCACCAGTAAGGAATGTTTTCTTGCGAAAATTGAGTTGTAGTCCCAATAAAACCAGGATTAAATTTTTCTGTATTATAGAAAGCTTACTAAACTTCTATTTTGAAAATAAACCTAGTATCCCACTTCAACCAGGAACAACCCCCTTGCCTCAACACTCATTCCAGCCATCCCACGGTCCCTGGATTCGATTACCTTTCGAAAATTTTCAAGAGTCATTTTTCCTGTTCCGACCTCAAGCATTGTTCCAACGATCGACCGGACCATATTACGTAAGAATCTATCCGCTTTTATTTCAAAATCACATCCATCTTCTCGCTTGGTCCAATGAGCATCCACGATTAGGCAATCATTGGTTCTGACATCCGTATGAAGCTTGCTGAAACTTGTAAAATCCGTATACTCCCTAAGGATTTTGCATGCCTCATTCATTAGTTCAATATCAAGTTCTTTATAATAATAGAGACAATATAGCCGACCGAATACAGGTTTTACCCTGCTTACGCAATAACGATATTTTCTGTATTTAGCTGAAAACCTTGCATGCATTTCACTTCCAACTTCCCTGATCGATTGTATAACAATATCAGCAGGCAAAAAACTATTCATCTTAAATACCAATTCTTTACCTAAACCTTTTGCTTCACTATCAAAATGGGCAACAAAATATTCCGCATGCACACCGGTATCGGTCCGGCCACAACCCGTCACGGAGATTTCCTCCTTCAGCAAGGTCGAAAATGCTTTTTCCAGTACCTGCTGGACAGTGATTCCATTGGGTTGAACCTGCCATCCATGGTAGTTTGTTCCGTCATATGCCAGCTCAATGAAATATCTTGTCATCAATTCTAAATAATTGACTGATTAAAAAGCTTATTTATCCCTCCTAAATATTAGATAGACCACGAATATACCAAAACGCTTTAAGAATTTTACTTAATGTGGAAGGATGGATTAGATGATATAGCTCTTCAGAATTTCAATACCCGAAGCTACAGGTAATTCTGACTAATCACCAGGCATTTCATTCCATATTAATTACACTTAATTTCTGATTATGCTATTAATTTATTTTTCTTTTTCCAAATTAGCTCAAAGATAAGATGCGCTTAACAATTTTTAACACCATATTACATGGAATTGACTACTGTAGGGTTATTTTTGTATTCCATAAAAAAATAGTTATTTATAAATTAATCTATTGAGCTGTATGAGCGATTCAGTGAACATTAAAGAACTAAACGAAAGGATCAGGCAGGAGAGTGAATTCGTGGATCTGGTTACCATGGAAATGCATAAAGTGATCGTTGGTCAAAAGAACCTGATTGAAAGATTGCTCATAGGATTATTGTCGGACGGTCACATTTTACTTGAAGGTGTACCCGGGCTGGCA
>CAYSAH010000017.1:1640-19861 GCA_964428945.1 uncultured Bacteroidaceae bacterium
AGACCCTTGCAATAAGTACCCTCTCGAATATAATCGAAGCTAAATTCAGCAGGATCCAATTTACACCGGATCTTCTTCCGGCTGACCTTATTGGAACGATGATATATAGTCAGAAGAAAGAGGAATTCGTAGTAAAAAAAGGTCCTGTCTTTGCAAACCTAATTCTTGCAGATGAGATCAACCGGTCGCCAGCCAAGGTGCAAAGTGCACTTCTTGAAGCGATGCAGGAAAAACAGGTGACAATCGGAGAAAAGACTTATCCCCTTGAGAGACCTTTCCTTGTGTTAGCTACTCAAAATCCGATAGAGCAGGAGGGGACATATCCCTTGCCTGAGGCCCAGGTAGATCGTTTTATGCTGAAGGTAGTGGTAGGGTATCCTGCCAAGGAAGAGGAACGATTGATCGTCCGTGAAAACCTTGAAAAGACATTCCCGAAACCGTCAGCAATTCTTAAACCAGAGGATATACTCAAAGCCCGAGACCTTGTTAAGGAAGTCTACATGGATGAAAAGATCGAAAACTATATTCTTGACATCGTTTTTGCAACCAGGTACCCGGATAAGACAGGTTTGGCACAGTATGTGTCAATGATTCAATACGGAGGATCGCCACGTGCAAGCATTAATATGGCTAAAGCAGCAAAAGCATATGCCTTTATCAAACGCAGGGGCTATGTAGTACCGGAGGATGTTAGAGCTGTTTGTCATGACGTATTGCGCCACAGGATAGGATTGACCTATGAAGCTGAAGCAGAAAATATTACAACGGAGCATATTATCTCTGAGATCATGAATAATGTTGAAGTACCATAGAAAATGTTGCTGAAAAAAATCATATTAGGAATAGTACTGGTCACTTCTTTTCAGATTCAGGCCCAGCAACTTTCTTTCGTTGGACTTTCAAAGGATGAAGTGCAGGAATTAATGCAGGAGGAATATAAAAAATTCACCCCTGATAAAAGTGTGGTAAAACAGGAATTCAATTACCTGAAATACGTAAACGGAATACAAACCATTACCTGGATCATCTATTTCTCTGAAAAAGACATTTGTACTTCCACGAAAAAAGTGTGTGATTATGCCGAATATGATTTTGTTATTAACGAATTGAATAATTCATGCGAAAAGATTAGTGAAGGCCAGTGGCAATATAGTGTTGATGGGATTGATTATCTATTGACGCTTGAGGAGCAGGACTGGTACTTTACAGTTAGGGAGAGGGAGAAAAATAACAAAAAATGAATTAGGAAGCAGTGAAAGAGCACCAGGACCTTCTTAAAAAAGTACGTAGAATTGAGATTAAGTCACGCGGACTCACTCAACAGGTATTTGCAGGCCAATACCATAGTGCGTTTAAGGGGAAAGGCATGACCTTTTCGGAAGTGCGGGAATATCAATATGGCGATGATATCCGAGCCATCGACTGGAATGTAACTGCAAGATTTAATCACCCATTTGTTAAAATTTATGAGGAAGAACGAGAATTAACCGTTATGCTGCTGATTGATGTTAGTGGGTCGGGTGATTTCGGTACCCGAACCCAGCTTAAGAAGGACCTAATCACAGAAGTTGCGGCAGTACTTTCTTTTTCTGCAATTGATAACAATGACAAGATTGGCGTCATACTGTTTACAGACAAAGTGGAAAAATTTATTCCGCCCCAGAAAGGCCGAAAACATATTTTGAGAATTATTCGGGAGCTTCTTGAATTTACTCCGGAAAACAACGGGACAGATATTTCAGAAAGCCTTCGTTACCTGACAAATGTGATCAAAAAAAGGTGTACTGCCTTTTTGATTTCCGATTTTAGAGACACTGGTTACGCAAGATCTCTGCAGATCGCAAATAACAAACATGATATCGTTGCGCTTCATATCTACGACCGGAGGGAAGGTGAACTACCGAAAGTAGGACTTATAAAGGTCCGGGATAATGAATCTGGAAAGGAAAGCTGGGTTGATACCGATTTAAAAAGAGTGAGGGAAGAATACTTCAAAAAATGGCTTAGTCACCGGGAAATGATGGATGATATTTTCATAAAATCGGGCGTTGACAGTGTTGATCTTGAGACAGGCAGTGACTATGTTAAACCGTTGATAAAACTATTTAAAAAAAGAGGACATTAATGAAAAACTGGTATTTGATCATAATATCAAGTCTGTTTTTTACAATACAAACGAAGGCTCAGATCGTCACTGTCAGGGCGGCATTTGAAAGTGATTCAGTCATGCTTGGCGAACAATTGATATTTACTATGACTGCAGAATCTGAAAAGGATGTAATGGTCACACTGCCTCAATTCGTCGATTCTTTGTCATCGCAGATTGAAATATTGAATAAGGCGATTATTGATACTTCATACAGCGAGGGTAGAAAAATTTTAACTCAAAAATACCTGGTTGCCAGTTATGAGCCCGGATGGAACACGATTCCTCCCCAGCCAGTAGCATTCAGCAAAGGAGATCTTTACGATACGGTATATACAACCGCAAGTTTGCTTACAGTCCTTGCTCCCGAGGTAGATACGACACAGGCTATCAGACCTATCAAGGGCCCTGTTAATACGCCTGTTTCATTTGCGGAAATATTTCCCTGGGTGTTGGCAGGTTGGGGAAGCCTAATGATATTAACCCTTGTTGCAGCATTATTTTGGATCTATTTTCAAAAAGAAAAAAATCCTGAACATTTCAATACAAAACCGCTTGAGCCGGCTCACATCATAGCTTTCAGGGAACTTCAAAAACTCAGGGAGTCAAAATTGGCAGACAACGGGAGGGTCAAGGAATACTATTCAAATCTCACCTTGATCATCAGGGTATACATAACAAGACTATTTGGGATTCATGCCCTTGAGAGCACAACTTCAGAGATACTTGATTTCTTCAGAAATCAAAATACAGGAGATAAGAAACTTGGTAGTATATTGAAAGAACTGCTTTTGCTGGCTGATCTGGTGAAATTTGCGAAAGAAGATCCTTCAAAAAAGGAAAATGACATGCACTTTGAAAATGCACATCAGTTTGTTGAAAATACATACAGGATGTTTTATACGGAGGAGACCACTGAAGGCGATAAGAATGAAAGGTCTGAAGGTGAAACAGGAGTTGAACAGGTAAAAATAGAGGAGAACAATGGATAGAATTGTCTTTGCAAATCCCGTTTTTTTTTACTTTTTCATCATTATTGCATTGATGATTGTCTGGTATATATTTAAAGGAAGAAGTTCCTCAGCTTCAATATCTGTATCAGGACTTGAAGGATTTGCACGAAACCCTGCCGGACTAAAAGTGCCAATGCGCCACATCATGTTTGCTTTCAGAATCCTTGCATTAAGCCTGTTAATAATTGCACTTGCCCGGCCTCAATCTACCAACAGATGGGAAAAGGTTACCACCGAAGGTATCGATATTGTAATGGCAATGGATATTTCGGGATCAATGCGCGCAATGGATTTCAAACCAAACAGGCTTGAAGCCGCAAAAGAGGTGGGCATCGAATTTGTAAATTCCAGGCCCGACGATCGCTTTGGCCTTGTGGTTTTCTCAGGAGAAAGTTTTACTCAATGTCCTTTAACAACCGACCAGGTTGTGGTAACTAATTTCATGAATGAACTTGAATTTGGTATGGTCGAGGATGGCACCACTATTGGAATGGGGCTTGCAACCGCCGTTAATCGTTTGAAGGAGAGTAAAACAGAAAGTAAGGTAATAATTCTGCTGACTGATGGAGTTAACAACCAGGGAGAGATCGGTCCTGTTACAGCAGCTGAATTGGCGGCTGCATATGGTATCAGGGTGTACACTATTGGTGTTGGCACCATGGGGAATGCACCATTTCCTGTTCAGGATGTATTCGGAAGAACCGTAGTTCAAAAAATTCCCGTTGAGATCGATGAAGAAGTATTACAAAAGATAGCTGTACTTACAAATGGTAAATATTTTCGGGCAACCGATAATAATAAATTAAGGGATATTTATAATGAGATAGATACAATGGAAAAGACCCAACTCGATGTAAAACAATATAGCAAAAGGAAGGATGAGTATTTTCCTCTCGTATTGGTTGCAATAATTATACTTGGAATTGAAATCGCATCCAGGTATACAATTTTCAGAACGATACCTTAACTATGGAAGGATTAATGCAGTTTGGCCAGGAATATATGCTTTGGGTTCTTTTTTTTGTTCCCATAATATTCATAATATACCTGTTTGCTCTAAGGAAAAGAAGAAAGGATATGGCGGTTTACGGGGATAGAGATCTCCTGGAATACCTGATGCCTGAAGCATCTGTTTCAGCATACAGATGGAAAATTGTTTTTACCCTTATCGGCTTAACATTGATTATCGTTGGAGCGTCTGGTCCCCGGATAGGTTCGCAGTTAAAAGAAGTTGAACAGAAAGGAAGAGAAGTTATTATAGCTCTCGATGTATCAAATAGTATGCTGGCTGAGGATATTAAGCCTTCAAGGATAGAAAGGGCAAAGCAACTGATAAACCGAATGGTGGATGATATGGAAAACGACAAGATAGGACTTATCGTTTTCGCAGGGGATGCTTATACCCAGATACCGATTACAGATGACTACCCGAGTGTAAAAATGTTCCTTTCCACTACAGGTCCCGAAATGATATCAAAACAGGGGACTGCCATCGGAGCGGCTATTGAACTCGCAACCCGTTCATTTCCTTCTGATGAGGCAAATACGGGTAATTCTGAATCCATTAATAATAAGGCAATTATTGTGATTACAGATGGTGAAAACCACGAAGATGATGCAGTATCAGCAGCAAAGTCTGCGTATGAAAAAGGAATTAAAGTCTTTACAATTGGACTTGGAGATCCTGCAGGTGTTCCTATCCCGATATCCCCGGGAAGTTCTGAGAAAAGGAGAAACAAAGACGGTACTGTTGTTGTCAGTAAACTCAACGAAAAACTACTGATGGATATCGCAAGGGAAGGAGACGGTGCATATATACCCGTTGGAATGATCAGTAGCCTGATGGATGAACTGAATAAATTGCAGAAAACTGAACTTAAAAAAAAGGTGTTTGCCGATTATGCAGAGAGATACCAGTATTTTGTCGGATTTGGAATAATTTTTCTTGCTTTAGAGTCGCTCATTCAGTTAAGAAAAAGCCCTCTTATAAAAAAGTTAAATTTATTTAATGTTTGAGATGAGAAAAGTCGTGGTAAGTATATTTTTGATCATTCCAATCCTTGCCTGGGGACAGGAGGAAAGGAAGTATATAAGGGAAGGGTATAAAGCGTATACAGATGGCGAATATAACTCAGCGGAAATTGACTTCAGGAAGGCTGAAGAAGCAAACAAAGAATCATATATTGCACGTTACAATACTTCTGCAGCTCTTTATCAACAGCAAAAACTCGAGGAATCGGGGAAACGTTTTTCTGAACTTCTAAGTGAAACCTCAGATCCAAAAGACCAGGCAAAGCTTTTTCACAATATTGGCAATGTATTGATGGAAGGTCAGCAGTATCAGGAAGCAGCTGAAGCATACAAAAAGAGTCTGAAGCTCAATCCCGGTGATGACGATACACGTTATAACCTGGCATATGCGCTTGAAAAACTAAGGGCCCAACCACAGCAACAGCAGCAAAATAAGCAGGATAAGAACCAACAGGAAAATAAGGACAATAATAAGGAGCAGGAAAAACAGGAAGATCAGCAACAGCAAAAGCAGGAACAACAAGAACAGCAAGAACAGCAGCAGGAACAGAATAAACAGGAGATGAGCCAGGAGGAGGCAGAGCGCTTGTTGAATGCGATTTTGCAAAAAGAGAGGGATGTAAAAGAGGAAGTGGACAAGAAAAAGGCTGTTTCAGTAAAAATAAAAACAGATAAAGATTGGTAAATACAATGTCTGGCAGGAAGGTAATATTGACTTCTGGATTGCTGTTTCTAGCGACATGGCTCTGGTCGCAGGATAAAGAATTTGTTGCATCGGCACCTGCTTCTGTAAGGTTAGGTCAACAGTTCCAATATTCCATTCAGGGTAATGAACAAGGTCAGATCCAGCTGCCGGATTTGAATGATTTCGAGTTGCTGGCAGGCCCTTTCACAAGCTTTTCATCATCTACGCAATGGGTAAACGGGAAAATGAATGCCGAAACGGTGGCTTCGTATACATATATACTCAGGGGAAACTTAGCAGGAGATTTTACAATTCCCCCTTCAAAAGTCAAAGTCAGGAAGGAGATTTATGAAACTAATTCGGTTCAGGTAACTATTACCGGTGCAGATGCCCCTGGCACCCAGAACCCGATATCAAATGCGTCCGGATCAAGCAATACACAGAATACCTCTGAGCAGCAACAAACAGAGGATCAACAAGTTTTCTTAAAGGTAATACCGTCCAAGTTCAATGTATATGTAGGTGAACAGTTTGTCTCTGAACTGAAAGTTTTTACCAGTGTGAATACAAGGCCTTCATCTGGTTTAAAGGAAGTCCCGTATGAGGGATTCTACAAACAAACCCTTGATCCTGATCAAAGCTCCTCACGAGAAAATATTAATGGTCAGATACATGTAACGCAGGTTTTACAACGACATGTACTGATACCACAAAAAGCAGGAAAACTGGTGATCGAACCATTTGAATCGGAGTGGACAATTCCCAGGAGAGTAAGCAAAAGCAGATCAGGAAGTGTATTTGACCAGTTCTTCGATGATCCGTTTTTCAATGGGTACCAGGATGTCCCGGTCACCATTGCCACAAGACCGGTAACTATAAATGTAAAACCATTGCCCGATGGTGCACCAGCTGGATTTACCGGAGGAGTTGGGAATTTCAATTTCTCAGCGAATTTATCAACTGACGAAGTTAAAGTGAATGATGCAATTAATCTTGTAGTGAAGATTTCAGGTACAGGGAATATCCCTCTACTTGGTGAACCTAAGATAAATTTTCCTCCTGATCATGACGTTTACGAAACTTCCAAATCCATCAAGATTTCAACCAGCGGGAATAGGGTATCAGGTACAGTAACTTATGAATTTCCAATCGTTGCAAGGCATGCAGGAAATTTCCGGATCGCACCTGTAAGCTTTTCGTGGTTCGACCCCACAACTGGAAAATATGAAACTGTAACTACGGGTGAATTTAATTTTACTGTTGAAAAAGGTGAAGGAACTGAGGAGGGAAGTCAAATATATATGCCTGGACTAAGGGCTGAGAAAGTTGAAAATATAGGCACTGATATTTTGGATATTGACCGTTCAGTTCCTGATTTTTCACCAATTGGCAAGTCACAATTGAACAATACGGCTTATTGGGGAGCGTATATTTTAATGTTGCTGCTTTTCCTCGGAGCAGTTATATTTTTACGCCTGCATTTCAGGCAAAAAGCTGATATAAGACTTATTCGTAACCGGAAAGCTAATAAAATGGCAAAGAGCCGGTTAAAAATTGCTGATAAAGCAAGAAAAGCAAATGATACCAGCAGGTTCTTTGAAGAAACTGAGAAGGCTATCTGGGGTTATCTTGCAGACAAATTAAATATTGAATTATCTGCTTTGTCTCGTGATAAGGTTACAACATTGTTGCAGTCATATGGTATATCAGGGGCAGAAATTAAGTCTTTACTCAGCTTATTGGAAGAATGCGAATTTTCAAGATATGCGCCATCGTCAGAAAAATCTGAAATGAACGCACTTTACGGGGATGCAATAAAAATGATCAATAATTTTGAGCAAAATATTCGGATGAAATGAAAAAGTATCTGACAATTTCATTAATGTTTATCCAGCTTCTGCTTCACGCAGCGAGTGCAGATTCCGTATACATGAAAGCATCAGATGCCTATGCATCAGGAAACTTTGAGCAGTCACTTTTACTATATGAATCCATTGTAGTGGCGGGATTAGAATCTCCTGAATTGTATTATAATATGGGTAATGCAGCCTTCAGGTCAAATAAACTGGGATACGCAGTTCTATATTTTGAAAAAGCACTTAAACTTGATCCCGGGTATGATGATGCCAGGAAAAACCTCGAATATGTTTCAATTTATAAAGAAGATCAACTGGAAGTCGTGCCTGAATTTTTCATCAGATCCTGGACAAAGGCCTTATTTCAACTGTTCTCACTGAAAACCTGGAGCTATTTTTCACTTTTCCTGTTTTTTCTTATGCTTACAGGTACACTAGTCTATATATTTTCAGTTCGTCAGCGTATAAAAAAAGCAGGATTTTTTACAGGAATCACGGCGGTTCTTCTCTTTTTTATCTCAATGTCAGCAGCAATTAACCAGAATTCCTTAATGATTCATCCTGAAAATGCTGTGATTACTATTCCCTCGGTAGTAGTTAAAAGTTCTCCCAGTCTTTCAGGAACCGACCTTTTTGTATTGCATGAAGGGACTCTTCTTAAATTAGATGATGAAGTTGGTGACTGGATCGAGATAAAAATCAGTGACGGTAGGGTAGGGTGGATTCCTGGAGGATCTTACGAGATTATCTGAAGCTTTTTTGCAGAACCATGTAAATTTGGAATTATTTCTAATTTTATCCCTTAATTCTTTAACTTGAACTATGAATTCAGCATTGTTGGCATTGCTGGCATTGATCGGCTATATAATTGCCTATTTAACTTATGGTAAATACATCGGAAAAAAAATACTTAATATTTCTGATAAAAACCTGGTACCGGCTCATGAACTTAGGGACAATATCGATTTTGTGCCAACAAAAAGAAGTATTGTATTCGGGCATCACTTTACTACAATTGCCGGACTGGGACCAATTGTGGGACCGGCAATTGGAATAATTTGGGGCTGGCTCCCGGCTTTCCTGTGGGTATTTCTGGGGAGCATCTTTATGGGTGCAGTTCATGATCTTACAACCCTGATCGTTTCTGCAAGGAACAAAGGAATTACAATGGGTGAACTTACCGGAAAGATTATTGGTCCCGGGACCAGATATGCACTTCAGTTTATCATGCAGCTTCTGCTTTTCATCGTCCTTGCAGTTTTTGCCCTGATCGTTGGGACACTTTTCAATATGTATCCGGAGTCAGTCATTCCCGTTTGGCTGCAGATTCCAATTGCAATATGGCTTGGTTATGAGCTCCGGAAGGGAAAGAACCAGTTCATATACTCAGCAATTGCTTTATTACTAATGTATGGAAGTATTTTGCTCGGTGTCCTAATACCTGTTTCAATTCCCGGAGATCCTCAAACCGTAGTAGTAATATGGTGTCTCATATTATTTATTTACGTGTTTTTTGCATCAACTACACCTGTTCAATGGTTGCTTCAACCGCGTGATTATATAAATTCCCAGCAACTGCTCGTGGCTATGGGCCTCATAATAGTTGGACTCGTAATTGCACATCCTATGATTTCTGCACCGGCAATAAATGAAAAATCATTTTCTGCTGAGTCGGATGTTCCATCCATGGCCCCAATCATGTTCATTATTATTGCCTGTGGTGCTATTTCGGGTTTCCATTCTCTCGCAAGCTCCGGAACAACCGTAAAGCAGCTTAACAAAGAAAGTGATGCAAGAATAATTGGTTACGGGGGCATGATCACAGAAAGTTTCTTTTCTGTACTTGTTATTTTAGCCATAGGAGGCGGACTTGGAATGGGACTTATGGTTGACGGTAATCTTCTTACCGGGGCTGATGCTTATAATTACCACTATTCAAGCTGGAATTCAGCAAATGGGCTTGGAGCAAAACTGGATGCCTTTATTACCGGTGGTGCAAATTTGCTTAGCGCATTAGGTATACCATTAAGGATTGGTGCCGCAATGATTTCAGTATTTATAGTCTCTTTCGCAAATACAACTCTCGATTCTGCTGCAAGAATCCAGAGATTGTCCTTACAGGAAATATTCCGGGATAGGTCTGGATTAGTCAGACGACCCATGAACAACCGATATATTGCAACAGGGGTAATTGTATTCCTTGCTGGAACAATGACCTTCATAAAACCAGGAGGTCAAGGGGCAATGGTTCTTTGGCCTCTTTTTGGATCACTGAATCAACTCATGGCAGCACTGGCACTTGGAGTGGTTACAGTGTATCTTCACGCCAAAGGAAAGCCCATCATCTTCACATCGGTCCCAATGCTCTTTGTTCTTGTCCTCACGCTGTGGGCAATGGTGGAGAATGGGATAGATTTCATTTCTGACCATGATTATTTATTGGGAGGACTGTCGGTACTTATCATAGCTCTTACCATCTGGCTTACTTTAAGCAGTATCATAGCCCTGGTGAAAAGATAATCTTTAGCATCTGCTTATAATCCTTCAAGTTCTGATTTATTCCTTTTCAGTTAATATTATGCCAAAAATATCTGGATGCGATGAATAGACTAATTGATTTCATACGGCTTATGTAAATAGTTACCATGGCTTATCCGCAGGTGTTTTATAGTGCTTTACAGGCAGTCTATAACCTTTAGTTTAGTATTGTACGACAAAAGTATTATAGTTCACAACCGGTCCCTGGACTATTTCTAAATCATCAACCTTTCCGGTTCCTGGTCCTTTTTGACACCAATTGATCATTAAATCGGTAGCCGTTTTTGTTCCTTCAATTTCCAGGTAAACTGATCCTCTCTGCATATTCTTTACAAACCCCTTGATCCCGAGCACTCTCGCCTGGTTTTGAGCACTGTACCTATAGCCAACTCCCTGAACCCTGCCTCTAACTTCAATATTATAATGAAATATATTATTTCTTAAATCTTCCAAATCTGAACTTTTTAATCTATAAATTGTCTAAACTTCACAATGTTTTATTAAACAATACAAAAATGAAAAAAAATATTTTAATTACTGGAATAATTCTCATTGCAATGATGACTTTAAATGCACAAAAATCATTTTATGATTTCACAGTGAAGGATATTAACGGGCTTGATTACACACTGTCCAACCTTAAAGGTAAGAAGGTACTAGTTGTAAATACAGCCTCAAAATGTGGATTTACACCGCAATATGAAGGTTTACAGGATCTTTATGAACAGTATGGAGGTGACCATTTTGTGATCATAGGGTTTCCTGCAAATAATTTTGCCAAACAAGAACCCGGAACCAATAAGGAGATTTCCTCTTTTTGCTCTGAGAATTATGGAGTGACCTTTCCAATGATGAGTAAAATATCAGTTAAAGGGAGCGACCAGCATCCTTTGTATAAATGGCTTACCAATAAAAGTGAGAACGGAAAGGAAGACAGCACCGTTTCATGGAATTTTCAGAAATATATGATCGATGAAAACGGGCAGTTGGTTGGACATCTAAGTCCAAATACAAAACCAGATGACGAGAAAATTATTAGCTGGATAAAAAATTAGGGATTCAAATAAGGAATTAAGGGATCAGGGCAATTTTCTGATCCCTTTCTTATTTATTCAAGTGCAATATCAGTGTGTAGATTAGCTCTGGTCCGGACTCAGTTTTTATAACTGATATAAATTCCTCTCTCGCAGGTAACCCTGGTATAATAATTTTTACTTTTTTAAAAGCTGTTGGTAAAACAGGTTTTCCTGGTTGAACTAGTGATTGTAATTCAGGACTTTCCTGACTTTCTGATAGAAGATTTGTCACTGGATTGTTTAAGACTTCTGACTTCCTGATTTTCCAGTATTTTTCAGCAGCCTTATTGAAAAAGATAATAAACCCCTGGTTGTTCATCGAACAAACTGCCTGAGGATATTGGTCCATAATGTCAAGGTACTTTTTATTATCTCTTACAATCTTCTCTTTCTCAGTGATCCAGCCCTTCTTCAAGTCTTCAATTTGAGTTTTAAGATCAAGACTCTGTAACTTCATCTCCTCTTCTTTTATTTTTAACCTCTCATTCTGGTTGCGCATAGTAAACTCCAGTTGTTTCTCTTTGGTTATTTCATATGCCAGAAAAACGATCTTATCGACCTCGCCATAAACATCTGTTATTGATGAAAAAGAAGCACGAAGCCATATCTCTTCTTCAAATTTTCCCTGCATTCGCATCTGACCCTGGAAAGGCGTACCTGAAATTACCTGGTCCCAGATTTCATTAAACCTTTCCTGATCGGTCCTGGTAATAAAATCAAAAATATTTTTATTCTTTAATTCCTTGCTGCTGTATTTAATTGTATTTTCAAAGAGTTCGTTGAAATTCAGCAATCGTCCATCAGGAGAGAATTCTACTTTCGGACTCAATTTATTTATTGCTTTTATCTGACCTTCAAAATCAAGGCTCTCTTCTTTCTGTCTAGTTGAATCAATGGCCAGGAAGAGGATCTTATCAACTGAACCATCATCTTTTCTAACGCACGTATATGTAGCCATTGTCCAAAGATCCTGACCCAATTTTGTAATATGACGCATGTATCCTTCAAAATGAGCCCCACCACCAGATAATTTATTCCAGATCTCATTAAACCATTGACGGTCATTTGCATGTATAAACATCGATATGTGTTTACCCTCCACTTCACGATTACCGGAATACCCAAGCTTTTTCAGGAACCTTGTGTTGGCATAGTTCAATATGCCTTCCGTATTATATTCTGCCCTGACCAGTGTGTGATTAACAGTATTTGTAAAGCTTATAAATTGCTCCGATTGTCGGGCAGCTTCAGCCTGTGTCATTTTCAATTCTTCAATATTCTGCCTGACTTTTTCTTCTTGTAATGCGAGTTTGGATGCCTGTTCCTGGGTTTCTCGCAACAGCTGTTCCGTCCTGTAATTACTATCCATTATACTTAAGGTCATGGCCGTATTTTCAGCAACTCGCTCAATAAATTGTTTCTGAAAATTTTCAATTGGATTGAATGACGCGAGTTCAAAAACACCAAATACTTCGCTATTCAGAACCAGGGGGACAATAAGCAGATACCTTGGATTTGCACGGCCAAGTCCTGAAGTAATAGAAAGGTAAGTGTCAGGTATTTTATTGGTGTAATAACTTTTTTGCTCAATAGCAACAGCTCCAATTAAGCCTTCTCCCCATTGTAAAGTTTTATCAGGAAACTTATCCCTGTCGTATGCGTGACATGCGATCATATTCAGTGTACGACTATTACTCTCCCTTTCAACAACAAAAAAACCTCCCTGATTTATTTCAAGATAACGTACCAGCTGCGAGATGATGGCATACCCAAGTTTATCCCTGTCTGAGGAATGTGTTCGAAGCAGATCTCCAAACTCAGCCAGACCCTGAGATGTCCAGTTCCGTCGCTGATCTTCAAGTCGTGCAGATTTTTCAAGTTCCCGGTTCTCCTTCAACCTAGATTGCAGACTTTTGAGTCTATCCATTAATTCACTGTCAATGTCATCATTATTGTACTTTGCATTTAAATTCCCCAGTGTTAAATCCTGGATAGCAGACTTAATAAAATTGTTGATATCAATTTCTAAAAGTTCATGCTGTTCAAACCTGATCAGAGACTTTATCTTTCCGCGAGCGATTATAAAACCTAGGAAAGCACCAATAATTGATAGACTATCAAAGAGATATATTATTCGATATTTCGCATGTATTGATAGCAGGTTGTTAAAAGTAAACTCCTGCACTTCCAGTTGTAAAGCGAGAATTAATACCAACAACGATAAAAACAGACCTGCGAAGAAGCCTGTAAAAATATGAATACTTTTTATTTCTGATCGTCTTTCCTTGTTCATTACTATTTCAAGTGCTTTTAAAATTAATCAATTTTCCAAATGATTCAATTTTTAATTCTCAACTGCAGATTTCCAAATTTTGTGATCCGGAATTTTACTTATTAACCAATTTCCTGAACAATGTTCATAAAAAAGCCTGGTAATAAATTTCCCCTGAATCATAATTTATATTTTTGACTTAAGTATTAAAGCCAATGGATTCAATTCGGATACTGGTCGTGGATGATATATACACGAACAGGTTATTACTTTCAGAATTAATAAAATCTACCGGAAATGAGGTTGTGCTCGTTGAAAATGGTGAACAGGCTATCAATGCTCTAAAAGAAAGTAAGTTTCATCTTGTTTTTATGGATATCGAAATGCCTGTAATGAATGGTATTGAAACCACTAACTTTATAAGGAACGAAATGCCCTTTCCAGTAAATGCAATTCCTATAATTGCACTTACAGCTCACAATCCGGATTTATTTTTCGATGATTATGCGGATGTAGGATTTGATGAACTGATCACCAAGCCTTACTCTGCTGAAAAGATCAGGGAGAAAATAAATAACCTTTTACAAACCGGGTAAAGGGATAATCAATTCAATATATCCATCGAATATTCCGTGTTTGTAAACCGGGGTCTGGTGAATTAATCGCTTGGTTTCTCCTTCTCCCTTAAAGTAACTTTGCGTTTCCCTGGTTTGCATTATACCGATAAGCCTCGTCCTGGATGGCTCAGGATGACAATCTAATAGTTGACTTCCGATAAGGCCACGGCCTCCTTGTTTACTGAATGTTTCTGAACCCTTGTCGTTCATATAGGTAATGATCCCATCCTTGTCACAAACAGAAATTGAAAAACCGACTTCTTTCAAAAAATCCTTCATTATTGATTCCTAATTAAATCAAATTATATATATAATCTATAATCTTACATATTAATATAATATATTAATTTATATATTATTAATCATTATAATATATATTAAATATATTTTTATGTATAATATTTATAAACTAATAGTAATATTATAGTTAATTTAACTAATTTATATATAATTAATTTAATTAACTTAATAATCTACTTATAAATTAAATTAATTATATTATTCAAATAGAGTTCATCTATCTCATCAAATTGGCCGATTTCGTCTGAATCGACATCAAAAACGGCTTTAAGCAAACCCATTTTATCTTTAACAGGAAGACATATTTCGGACTTTGATCTTGAATCGCATGCAATATGACCAGGAAATTGAGTTATATCGGGAACAATAATTGCTGTATCCCTTAATAATGTTGCCCAGCAGACGCCTTTCCCCTTTTCAAGTTCCTGGCAAGCCACAGGTCCCTGGTACGGACCAACAATAAGTCTGCCGTTTTCATAAATATAAAATCCGGTCCAGAAGAACTGATCCATCTTGTGATGCAGAACTGCAGCAATGGTTGCCATCCTGGAAAGGGGAGTGCCTGTTTTTGAAGTTAGGTTCTGAAGCTGTTGATGTATGCGCCTGTATCGGCCTTCTTTTTTCCTTTTATCCATTCAATTCCAATAAAAATCTTACGAAGTTAAAATATTTGGTCCTCTATATTATAAATAATGAATGTAAGAACAAGTTCCCGTGCAATTAATTGAGGCGTTCAAGAGAATTAAAGGCCTATTATTAGATGAAATCCTATCGATTGGTATTATTAATGGACCAATCTTACGATAAAAAAAAGCCCCGCTATAGGGGGCTTTTATATTAATCTGAACTGAAGGAACTATTTACCCTGGTTTTCGAGATCAGAAATACGATTTTCCAGTATTTCAATCTGAGCCTGCTGATCTTTAATAGCTTCAATAAGAACGGGAATCAACGCACTATAATTCACTGCTTTATATCCATCCATATCTTTCTTGACGATTTCAGGAAATACCTCTTCAACCTCCTGAGCTATTACACCCATACTTTTTTTATTTTGTGAAGATACATTTGCTTTTGTATCGTCCCATTCGAAGCTTACACCATTAAGCTTTTGTAATTTCTGAAGTGCATTATCCACAGGAATAATATTCTTCTTATAATTTATATCTGAACTGCTCCAAACACCTCCGGAAGCATATGCGTCGCCAAAAATATAGAGCGCATCATATTCAGTAGTTGTTCCCGACGGAAGATCAACTATCAATCCATATCCTGGAACAAACGGGTAGTTAAGTCCCATGTTTCCATTAACTTTTACTCCTCCAAGGTTATTAAATTCACCATAAATAAGAGGATTTGCCGTTGATGTATTGGCTATAATTAATTTATTGCTTCCATTTTCATTATACCCGGCCTGGTAACCAATAAAAACATTATTGGAGCCAGTTGAAGTATTGAATCCAGCCTGATATCCAATAAGTGTATTATTACTGGCTGAAGAAGTCCATCTTCCGGTTTGATGTCCTAGGAAAGCATTATTACTACCTGTAGTTACAGGGCCTCCACTCATATAACCTACCATGGTATTGTTATTGTTTGCACCGGTACTTCCCCAACCGGCATTTGAACCTACAAAAACATTCTGGTTCCCGTTTCCAGAATAGCCGGCTCCATATCCAATATAAGTATTATCACTGCCTTCTCCACCTCTTCCAGAAATAAATCCAAAGTATGAATTGCGGTCGCCTGTAGATGCAAAGTAACCCGATTCGCCACCAACAAAGGTATTGTCTTCCCCTGTTGCTGTATTACCGGCCCTGAACCCGATTGCTGTCAGGTAGTTGGCCGTAACATTTGCCCAGCCTGCCTGATAACCGATAAGAATGCTGGCTGATCCATCAATGTTTTGGTAACCGGCCTGGTAACCGAGAAAAACATTATAATTACCGTCCCAGGAACCTCCGGCTCCAATATTGGAATACCCTGCCTGGTATCCAATCATTACATTACTCGCTCCCTGTGTAGTAAAATAACCGGCATCTTTTCCGATGAAAACATTATTGGCTGCAGATATATTACTGAAACCTGAATTATTTCCCATGAAAACATTATTTGTTCCAGTTGTATTAGAACTTCCAGAATTATCACCTATCATCACGTTATTGCTGCCGGATGCATTTGCTCCGGAAAAACCTGCATTATATCCTATATAGGTATTATATTGACCAGAACGATTGTTGTATCCTGTCTGGTATCCGATAAAGGTATTATAGGAAGGATCGTTTACTATTCCATTTCCTGCATTATACCCGCTCTGGAATCCAAAATAGATATTATATCCACCGTCAGCAGTATTATAACCACTGCCATTCCCAAGAAAGATATTATTTTGACCAACAGTATTATATAACCCTGCAAACCTTCCGATAAAAATATTACTACTGCCTGTAGTGTTCCTGTAACCTGCCTGGGAACCTGCGAAAATATTATCATTGCCTGTAATTCCAGTTCCACCTGTGGGATATCCGTATCCTGCAAGGTATCCCAAAGCAAGATTATTTAATCCGCTGGTATTGTGGTAACCAGCCTGATAGCCAACAAAAGTATTATAATGTGTGGTATTATAATATCCTGCCTGATAACCAATCAAAGTATTGAAATAACCTCCCGCACTCAGATATCCTGTTTGATTACCTACGAAAACATTACCATACCCGTTGGTAGTATTATAACCGCTTCCATTACCAATGAATATATTTTCCATGGCACCAATATTTGAATATCCGGCTCTGTTGCCCATAAATACATTGTCCCTGCCCGTTGTATTACTAATACCTGCTTCATAGCCCAAAAATGAGTTTTTCAATCCGGTTGTAATATTCAATCCGGCGTCCTGTCCAATCAGATAATTTTCTTTTGTAAGTGACATTAACTGATTTGTTGTTCCTGCCTTTGTTGAATTGTAACCTCCAACAGCAAATCCACCTTTTATCCCCTTTGCAGGTACAGCATCAGGAACCCAAAACCTGACACTATCAGGAGTGATCCTCATAAATTCCTGTGTGGGCCCTTTTGCCGCAGAATTATAACCTCCAACAGCAAATCCTCCTTTTATCCCTTTCTTATTCTCATCAACATATACCATTACCCCATCATTGAAAACCGCGAAAACAGGGTTTCCAAGATCATTTCTCACTTCGAATAGCGGCTCCACAACCTGAGCAGTTTTTGTAGCAATCGCAACGGGTCTGGCTGTTATTATCGTATCTGCATCAAGTTCCCATCCTGATATATTGTTAATCCGGCTGTCAATATCTATTGCCGTATTACCCGGATCCTGTGTAAGACGAATAATACCGGAACTGAATGTCAGATCCTGAATTTCATTGGTGATGCTATTATCAGCATCATCCGGAACTGTTACACTTCCACCGCCTTTACTGAGAGTGATCATTTTTCCTGAAATAGTCATAGCCTGAATCTCATTGGTTATATCTGCATCTGCATCATCAGGAACCGTTACGCTTCCTCCTCCTTTACTGAGAGTGATCATTTTTCCTGAAATAGTCATAGCCTGAATCTCATTGGTTATATCTGCATCTGCATCATCAGGAACCGTTACGCTTCCTCCTCCTTTACTGAGAGTGATCATTTTTCCTGAAATAGTCATAGCCTGAATCTCATTGG
>CAYSAH010000018.1:0-19647 GCA_964428945.1 uncultured Bacteroidaceae bacterium
AGGGGAGGCCTTTGATAAGGTCTTTGGCTCAAATACGATCAATATTGTACCAAGCGGTAGTGCAGAGCTGATCTTCGGGTATAACTTTTCCAGGATAGATAACCCGAATATAACAGAACGACTCAGGAAAACACCTTCCTTCCAGTTCGATGAAAAGATCATAATGAATGTCTCCGGGTCCATCGGTGAAAAACTGAATATGGATTTCAGCTACAATACTGAAGCCACGTTCGATTTCGACCAGAAGACAAAACTTGAGTACGCCGGGGAAGAGGACGAGATCATAAAGAAAATTGAGGCTGGTAACGTGAGCCTTCCGCTTACCGGATCCCTGATCAACGGAAGCATGAGCCTGTTCGGGTTAAAAACTGAAATGCAGTTTGGAAAATTAACCGTCACAAGCGTCTTTTCACAGCAAAGAGGTGAATCACAGGTAATCCAGGCTTCAGGGGGTGCACAGACGAGTGAATTTGAAGTTACCGTGGATAATTATGACGTGAATAAGCATTTTTTCCTGTCCGATTACTTCAGGGAAAATTACAATACTGCAATGCAGAGCCTTCCCCTGATCACTTCAGATGTTACCATCACGAAAATGGAGGTATGGGTTACAAATAAGACCACCAATTTTGAGGAAGCAAGGAATATACTTGCAGTAACCGACCTGGGTGAAGCGTTTTCATACAGTGAGGAGTTTACCAGCATGGCGGGAGTCAATAACAGGTACCCGCGAAATGAGCTCAATTCAGCCTACCAGGAACTTACCACAACCTACAGCTCGATCAGGGAGATAAAAAATGCTACCGGGGAGCTTGAAAATGCAGGGCTTACCCTTGGAAAGGATTTTGAAAAGATAGAGAACGCAAGGCTGCTGTCTTCCAGGGAATATGATTTCAATGAAAAACTGGGATTCATCTCCCTGAATTCATCCCTGAATACCGATGAGGTTCTTGCTGTTGCGTATGAATACACCTACCTGGGCCAGACATTCCAGGTTGGGGAACTTTCAACATCCTCAGGGGTGAGTGCGCCACAGACCCTGATCCTCAAGCTCCTCAAACCTTCGAACTTTACACCCAAATCCTATACCTGGAAGCTGATGATGAAAAACGTCTATGCGATCGGGGCCTACCAGGTACAGGAAGATGAATTTTCACTGGACGTGATGTACAGGGATGACAAGACCGGGAACAGCATCAATTATATTCCTGAGGAAGGTTTAAACAAGACCACCCTCCTCTCCTTTATGAAACTTGATCAATTGAACTCACAGGGGGATGCTTATACCGACGGGATATTCGATTATGTTTCAGGCTTAACCATTCTGCCCGGAAACGGAAGGGTTATCTTTCCCTTGCTTGAACCTTTTGGTTCTGATCTTGAAAAAATAATTAAGAGCAGGCTGAAGGATGAAGATGCTGCTGCTTTGGCAATCGACAAGTATGTTTTCCAGGAACTTTATGACAGTACAAAGACCAAAGCCCAGCAGATCGCCGAAAAGAATAAGTTTTTACTTGCTGGTACCTACTCCTCAAGCTCGAGTGCAGAGATCATGCTGAATGCAATGAACGTACCGGAAGGTTCCGTAAAGGTTACTGCCGGCGGACGGGAACTTGTAGAAGGTCAGGATTATACGGTTGATTATGCCTTGGGCCGGGTAACCATCATCAACCAGGGTATTCTTGAATCGGGAACTCCGGTTAAAATTGCACTTGAGAATCAGTCGCTATTCAATTTCCAGACAAAAAGCATGGTCGGATCACATTTCGATTACAAGATCTCCAATAATTTCAACGTCGGAGCAACTGTGCTTCATCTTACGGAAAGACCACATACTCAAAAAGTAAACATTGGAGATGAACCTATTTCCAATACGATCTGGGGATTAAATACCTCCTACTCAAAACCCGCACCTTTTCTCACAACCCTGGTCGACAAGTTGCCGTTTATAGAAACAAAGGCTCCGTCGCAACTAACCGTGATAGGGGAATTTGCACAGTTGATCCCAGGTCATTCAAGAGCCATTCAGAAGGAAGGCAACGCCTACATTGATGATTTCGAGGGGAGCGAGACTTCCATCGACATGAAATATTACTCGGCCTGGCACCTTGCCAGTACCCCTCGTGGGGTTTTTCCGGAAGCCGAATTGAATAACAACAGGGAATATGGCTATGGCCGTGCAAAGTTTGCATGGTTCCAGATCGACCCGCTTTTCCTCAGGAACAAATCGACCACGCCACAGCATATAAAGGAAAACCCGGATATGCAGTCAAATCCATATGTTTACGAATTGTTCGAACAGGATATTTTCCCGGAAAAAGAGAACCGCGACGGGATCCCGACCAACATTTCAGTACTGAATGTGGCATATTTTCCAAGGGAGCGGGGACCCTATAATTACGATTATAATGGGATCGATGCCAACGGCCAACTTATTAATCCTTCGGAACGCTGGGGGGGAATGATGCGTGAAATATATTCCAGTGACTTTGAGGCGGCCAACGTCGAATTTATTGAATTCTGGCTGATGGATCCATATGCCGGTATGGAAGGACGGCCAGGCGGCGAGTTGTATTTTAACCTTGGAAATATCTCAGAAGACATACTTAAAGACTCCAGGAAGATGTTTGAAAACGGGCTTCCTGCTTCAGAGAATATTGAAAAGGTCGACACTACCGCCTGGGGCCGTGTACCTGTTGTACAATCCCTGGTTAATGCATTTGACAGTGATCCTGCCACCCGCAAATTCCAGGACGTCGGATTGGATGGATTGGACAACGATGACGAACGCAGTTTTCTTTCAATGTTCAATGAAGATTTTATTACCCGGATCGAAGAACTGTACAACAATGGTCAGCTTGCACAGGCTGCTTACAATGAGATATTAGATGACCCTTCAGCTGATGATTACCACTACTACCGGGGAAGTGATTATGACGTTGAGGAGTTAGGAATTATAGATCGTTATAAGAACTTCAATAATCCACAGGGGAACTCACCAAGTGATCTCGACAACCAGGAATCATTTGCTGTATCAGGAACAACTCTGCCTGACCAGGAGGATATAAACCGTGACAATACGCTTAGCGAGGACGAAAGCTATTTCGTTTATCGGGTTGACCTTAGCCCATCCGAGCTTGAAGTGGGCAGGAATTATATAATTGATAAAGTTATTGACGAGGTCGATTATGAAAACGGAGAAACCCAGAATGTTGCCTGGTACCAGTTCAGGATACCTATTTATGATTATGAAAATGCTGTTGGAGGAATAGCTGATTTTAAAACCATCCGCTTTATGAGGATGTTTCTTACCGGTTTTGAAGATACCGTGCTGCTCCGTTTTGCAAAGCTTGAACTGGTCAGGGGCGAATGGAGGAGATATAATTTGCCCTTCCTGCAGGGGGGTGAGGACTGGACAGGGATTGAACCACCGGAAGGAACCCTTGCGATTTCTGCTGTAAATATTGAGGAAAATGCCGGGAAGGAACCGGTCAACTATACGCTGCCCCCGGGATTTACGCGCCAGATCGATCCAACCCAGCCTCAGCTCAGGCAACTGAATGAACAGTCCATCGTGCTGAAGGTACTTGAACTTGGCGATGGAGACGCAAGAGCAGCATACAAAAATACTGAACTTGATATCCGCCAGTACAAAAAGATCAAGATGGAGGCCCATGCAGAAGCCCTTATCGATGGAAATTTAAGAGACAAGGAACTCAGTGCTTTCCTTCGGATAGGTTCTGATTACCAGGGTAACTATTACGAATATGAAGTGCCACTCGTATTAACCCCACACGGAAGATATGACAACGATAGTGAAAATGACCGGGGTATCGTCTGGCCGGCTGAAAATCAATTTGAAATCGACCTTTCCCTCTTTACGAAGGTAAAACAGGAGCGAAACCTTGCCATGACCGATCCGAACAGCAATGTTTCAGTGAATTCGGTATATTCGATCTACGATGAACGTGGAAATAAAGTTTCTGTCTCGGGTAACCCAAATATGAGCAGCATAAGAACCATCATGATCGGTGCAAGGAATCCAAAGCGGGGAAGTAATATCAATATCGACGACGGACTTCCAAAATCAGGCGAAATATGGTTGAATGAATTGCGGCTCACCGACTCTGATGAATCGGGCGGTTGGGCAGCCAACGGGCGGGCATCAGCAAGGCTGGCTGATTTTGGAAACGTGACCTTTGCTGGCTCTACAAGCACCCCGGGATTCGGAAGCATCGAAGAGAAGGTAAATGAACGGTCGAGGGAACAAGTTTTGCAGTATGAATTATCTTCAAATTTCGAGATGGGGAAAGTCTTTAAAGAAGAGGCCGGAGTTTCAATTCCACTCTACTTTGGTTATTCAAAATCGATCGTTAACCCGGAATACAATCCGCTTGATCCTGATATAAAATTACAGGAGGCACTCGATTATGCTCCTGATGATGCCTATCGCGACAGCATTAAAAATTATTCTCAAAATATTGTCGAGCGTAAATCCTTCGCCCTTACAAACATGCGTATCAGTCCGAAAGGCAGCGGACAGGCTAAAATATACTCAATTTCAAACTGGTCGACCAGTTTTTCACTCAACGAAGTGAACAGTCATTCCCCGAAACTGGAGTATAACAACACTAAAAAAATGAGGGCCAACCTGAGTTACAATTATAATACAAGGCCAAAAAATGTTCAACCCTTTAAAAGTGTTAAATTCCTTAATAGCAAGTGGCTGCGCCTGGCAAAGGATTTTAATTTCTATTACCTTCCATCACGACTGTCGTTTCGTACAGACCTGGACCGTAAATACCTGGCAAAGCAATCAAGAACCCTGAAGAGCAATGTGCTGAATATAAATCCGACATTCAAGGAAGATTTTTACTGGAACAGGGATTATACTTTAAAATTTGATATTACCCGGAACCTGAAATTTGATTTTTCAGCTACGAATATTGCCCGCTACTATGAGCCAAATCAACAATTTGAGAATGAGCTGGATTATTATAATGAATTCAAAGCTTCCGTTAGGAACAATATTGAGAACTTCAGCCCTGGAAGAACAACAAGCTACTACCACCAGTTCGATCTTAATTATACCCTGCCGATCAATAAGATACCGATCCTCGACTGGACCACGCTGAATGCAAGGTACAATGGCACCTTCGGATGGGATGTAGGTTCAACCATCCCTGGGCATCCAAACCTGGGAAATACAATTAAAAATTCAAATACCATACAGTTGAATGGACAAATGAATATGGTGAACCTGTATAATAAATCCAACTACCTGAAGAGTATAAATGAAAAATCCCGGAGAACAGGTTCTTCAAGGGGACAGCCTGTTAAAGGGCAAGAAGAACCCGAACGTACCAGGATCAAGACCTTTGAACAATCTAACCTCAGCCTGCGGGAAAATGCCAATCGATATATTACCCATAACCTTAAAACGGAGAAGTTAGAAGTCTCGGTTCTCGACGAATCAGGTAAAGAGGTGGAGTTTGATTATGAAGTTCTGTCCAATAAAAGAATTAAACTGACATCAAAAACATCGGTGAGGAACGCACGGGTCGTTGTTAAAGGCACAATCCAGAAAGGTGAGGACCCGCTTACCTTTATTGTCGAGAACAGTGCAAGGATACTTATGGCCGTTAGAACTGTTAACGTAACCTACTCAAGGAGCGGGGGTACACTTTTACCGGGCTATTTGCCAAAGACAGCGATTTTGGGAGCAGTTGAATACCAGGGATCACTTGTTCCGAATATTGATTACTTATCGGGTTGGTACCGGGATGGATTTGCCCAGGATGCATACTACAATGGATGGCTCACTTCTGATACCGCCATGAATAATCCATTTAATCTGAATTATTCGGATAGGATAAACTACAGGGCCAATATTGAACCTATTAACGGGCTCAGGATAGATCTTACAGGTAACCTTACCAGGTCGGAGAATGAGACCGAATTCCTTTCATCCAGCGGTTTCGGAAACAAGGTAAGCTCTGGAAATTTCAGTACATCTTTTCTGTCATGGAGAACCGCCTTCGAAGCCCTGACCAATGATGTGGATAATTCGTCTTCTTTTGATTACCTTAAAAATGAGGCGAGGAAAGAGATTTCAAGGAGATTGGCCGATAATTACAATAATATAAAAGATGAATCAGCACCGTCGCTTACAGACTCAGCCGGCTATTATACAGGTTTTGGCCCTACATCCCAGCAGGTGCTGATCCCGGCTTTCCTTGCCGCTTATGGTTACCAGTCGGCCGATAATGTTTCTCTCAGCGGTTTTCCTCAAAGAACCAAAGAGTTTATTTTGAGCATGATGCCTAACTGGAAAATAACTTACGACGGACTGGGCAAGATTGAAGCATTGAAAAAATATGTAAATTCTATTTCACTGAACCATTCTTATCGCTCTACATACAGCATAGGATCATATGTTTCAAATCCGTTTTTTGACATCGATGATTTCCTTAACAGGAGGGATGAAGCTTTTGACCTGCAGAAAAACTTCAAGACAGAGCAAAATTTCAATACTGTTTCCATAAATGAACAGTTCAGCCCGCTCTTCAATATCAATATGGACTGGAAGAACAGTCTTACTACCCGCCTGGAAGTTAAGAAATCAAGAACCGTGGGGCTGAATCTGGCAAACACACAGATCAACGAGGTCAGAAGCAATGAATATATCTTTGGTGCCGGCTACAGGTTCAATTCTGTCCAGTTAATTATAAACCAGAAAGCCATTAGCAGTGACCTGAACGTCAGACTGGATTTTTCATTCAGGAACAACCAGACCGTGATCCGGAAGCTGGAGGATATATCCGGAAGCGAGATCACTGCAGGGCAGGAGATCCTCAGCGTAAAAGCTACCGCCGATTACATGTTAAGTGATAAGTTCACAGTGCGGGCCTTCTACGATCAGCGCCTGAACAGACCTTATATTTCAAACAGCTACGACAATGCGAATTATAATGTTGGGTTTAGCCTGACCTTTACCTTGTAGGTTGGAAAGCTGAAAAGATGGAAAAGATGGAAAAGATGGAAAATTGGAAGGGAGGAATAAAGAAAGCAGAGATGTATTTCTCTGTGAACCTTTGTGTCTCCTTTGTAAATCTCTGTTTAATAGCGGGATCACACTAAAATTACCGGATCCACCCTTCCACTGTTCCAATATTCCAATATTCCATTTTTCAACCCAAAAAAAACCATTACTTTTACTATCATTTTAAAATTGAAAATTATATGAACGTTCCATCAAATTTGAAGTACACAAAAGAACACGAATGGGTCCTTGTTAATGGTGATACAGCAACTGTCGGGGTAACCGATTTTGCCCAGGGGGAGCTTGGAGATGTGGTTTTTATTGAAATTGAAACTGAAGGAGAAACATTGGCACAAGGGGAGACCTTTGGTACCATCGAAGCAGTGAAAACGGTTTCCGATCTGTTCATGCCTGTAGCAGGTGAAATTTTTGAGGTAAATGGTAAGCTTGAAGATGCTCCTGATCTGGTAAACAGCGATCCTTACGGAGATGGATGGATGGTTAAGATCACCATCTCAGATAAATCAGAACTGGAAAGCTTGCTCTCAGCAGCTGAGTACGAGGCTCTGATCGGTTAAATTATTTCTTAGCACATTACCTAATCCGGAACATTAATGGAACCGGGATCTCAATTTTGATCCTGTTTTAATTACCTGAACCTTATTCCTGCCATGAGCCAACGGCCTGGCATAACTACGCTTCCAATATCCCGGTATGCCTTATCCATTATATTTGTTGCATCAAGGAAAATAGTCAAGCTTTTAAGTTTAACCCCGGCATTAATGTCTGCAAGGAAGAAAGGGCCGTATGGTGTATCCACAGGTACCGATGCCGGAGTTTCATAATATAGAAAGGACCCGTTCCTGTCCTGCCAGCTTATCTTTCCATCAATGTAAAAATTAAAAGGCAGCTTGATTTTGAGATCTGCCACAAACTTATGCCTCAGGTTATCGAGTGCATAATTGGAGATAAAGGCATCACTCGATTTATTTAAGGCCGTATATGTGTAGGTTAAACCCACATGATCAATGAATTTTATTGAACTGAACAATTGAGCAGGATAGAAAGTAAAGCCCGATTCTGTTCCGTATGTATTCAGGTCCGTAAGATTACTGGTCTGCCAGGTGCTGTCCGTCCAAATCCAGTCGATGGTTTCTTTTCCCAGCCTGTAAAACAGCGCCACGTCAAATCTCACGCTCTCACCCGAATATTTCAGACCCTTTTCAAAAGTCACCGCTTTCTCCGGCTCCAGACCCGGATTTCCCCTGTTCTGAGGACCCTGGTAGTAAAGATCCGTAAAGGTAGGGAGACGCATGGAACGGTTGGCGGAAGTAAAGAGGCTGATGTTATCGTTAACTATCCAGGATATGTCAATACCAGGGTAGATCCCGGGTCTGATCAGGTCTTTGATACCGGAATGGACCATCATCCCAGCGCTGAAATAGAATTTTCCAATCCGGGCCAGGTGATTGACCGAAGCTGTGAGATGATTCCGATCCTTAAAATTGTCATATAGGGCATCCCCGGAATTTTTTACAATTAGGGGATCTTCAAGCGGATCGCCAAGGGATGTACTCAGGATTTGTTCATGCCGGAATCTGAGTTCTATTGAAGTGATCCCAATTGAGCTGCTGATCTTCTTTCCTACAGCGCCTCCCAGAACATCAGTAAGGTGATAATTTTCGTAAGCTTCAGGGTTGGACCTGAATAGCAGGAAGTGGTCATAATGCCTCTTCCAATAAAGGTTCCCGCTTAAATTCAATCTTGAATTTTTACTTTCAAATTTAAGGATGCCGAGCAGGGAACTGGTTTCTTCGTATTGTTCCGGGAACCTCGGTGTATAAAAGGCGTTTGCACCGAATAGTTTTTTGTTCCAGGCGGATATCAGTTCGATTTTTGAGATCCTGTTTTCAAATACTGAATGAAGTAAGATCCCGGACGAATTGAAATCGGTGTTCTGCTGGTAACCGTCGCTCCCGGAAAATGTGGAGGAGATCGTGGTCCTGGTGATACCAATTGGCAGCTTGAAAGTGCCTGAAGCATTATATGTATTGAATTGTCCGTAGGATACTTCAGCCTGTATACTTAGAGAGTCAGCCGGCTCTGTAATAAAATTTATGGCCCCGGTATAGGCTCCAGGACCGTATTTTTTTGAAGCCGGGCCCTTCAGAAGCTCAATTTTCTTTACCTGGAATGGTCCTATCGGAAGGTCGAGGTTGAAATGGCCCGTTTGCGGGTCACTGAGGTCGATACCATTCAGAAGTACCAGTGATTGGTCGAAGGAACCACCCTGTATATTGAGGTCGGACTGGATTCCTTTTGAACCCCTGGTCCGGATATCTACTCCGGGATAATAGTCCAACAGGTCGGCCAGGGATCGCGAAGATGCAATGTCGATCTGTTCCTGGCCAATGAGAAGCAGCTGCCTGAGTAAGGGGGAGTATAGTTCCGCTTCCTGCTCACTTATCGTTTCAACTTCCTCGAGATCAAAGAACATCCTGGGTGAGGCAGTATCGGATTGTGCAAGCACAGGTTGAAGTTGCAGCAAACTACTGCTGAGGGCAAGTGTACCTATATGAATTATCTTGTGGAAACTATGGAGAACTGCATATTTCTTGTTGCTCCAGCGTTTAAAGAAAATCGATTCCATAGAACTGTTGCGTAATTCACCCTTAATCCCCCAGGTCCCTGATATCATCATCAGTGTCTGAACCTGAATTATACGTTGAATTCAGGGGATTCGGTTCTTTAATATGTCGCATGCAAGGTAAATGGCATTTCTAAAGGATACCGCCGACGCCTCACCCTTACCTGCTATTTCATAAGCTGTGCCATGGGCCGGGCTGGTTCTTACAACTGGCAGACCAGCAGTATAATTAACACCTTCATCCCTTGAAATGGTCTTGAAGGGGATGAGCCCCTGGTCATGATACATTGCAAGAATCCCGTCGAATTTTGCAAAAGTTCCGGATCCAAAAAATCCATCTGCAGGAAAGGGGCCAAAAACAAGTGTATTGTGTTTCTTTGCTTCATTGATCGCAGGGATAATAACATTTTGCTCCTCATTTCCAATGAGACCTTCATCACCGGCATGCGGGTTAAGCCCAATAACTGCGATCTTTGGTTTCCGGATATTAAAGTCTTTCTGCAGGGACTGATTCAGGGTCCTGATCTTTGAAAGAACCCTCTGTGTTGTGATATATGAGGAGAGTTCAGAAATGGGGACATGACCTGCCACAACACCAACTTTCAAATAATCACTTACCATCAGCATCAGGACCTCGTCTACATTAAATATATCCTTGAGGTATTCAGTATGTCCGCTGTACCTGAAATGATCACTCTGAATATTCTGCTTATTAATTGGTCCGGTTATAAGGGCATCAATGACTTCATTTTTTAGATCAATAACTGCGGCTTTAAGTGCAAGATATGATGATTCCCCTGCCTGCTGGGTTGATTTCCCGAGTTCGACCCTTATATTTTCATCGATACAATTAATTATATTTACCTTGTTGCCCGCTGCCTCACCTGCACTCCTGATTGTGTTGAAATTTATCTCTTCCATATCGAGTGCCTTCCTGTGATAGGAAGCCACCTTTGGTGATCCATAGATAATAGGCAGGCACAAATCGAGCAGACGGCTGTCTTCCAATGACTTGATGATCACCTCATAACTAATTCCATTTATGTCACCATGGGAAATACCTATAATGGGTTTTTTACTCATATGACAGATTATAAAGTTTTTTGTCTGAAAAATTCAAATAACAATCTTGTTCCAACACCACTTCCCCCTTTTCCCCTGTAATTGTCAGGAATTTTATTGAAAGAAGGACCGGCAATGTCGAGGTGGATAAATGGATAGTTGGTAAATTTTTCAAGGAATTTTCCTGCAGTAATGGCACCGGCATATTTGCCTCCAATATTTTTCTGATCGGCAATATCGGATTTCAACAATTCGGAAAAATCGTCCCAGAATGGAAATTCAGCAATTCTTTCAAAGGTTATAAAACCTGCTTCCTTTAATTCCTCCATTACTTCTTCGGATGTATTTCCCATTCCCACGATGGCATATTTCCCTACTGCTGCATGGGCTGCACCGGTCAGGGTAGAGAGTTCGATCACCAATTCCGGACCATATTGTTTTGCATAACTGAGTGCATCGGCAAGGATCATTCTTCCTTCGGCATCTGTATTCAGCACCTCAACAGTGCTTCCGTCATGCATTTTTATAACGTCTCCCGGGACATAGGCATTTCCATCCGGGCGATTGTCGGTCGCAGGAATCAAACCGATAATATGAACTGGTAATTTGGCCTTCGATATGGCATAAAAGGCTCCTGCAACAGCTGCTGCACCACCCATATCACATTTCATGTAGTCCATGGAATCATGGGTTGGTTTTAAACTTAAACCACCTGTATCGAATACAACTCCCTTACCAACGAGCACATATGGTTTATTATTTACTGCATTTACAGGTTTCCATTCAAGTACTGAAAAAGTTGGTGGATCAATACTGCCTTTATTCACGGCAAGCAGTCCACCCATTCTAAGTGATTCTATTTTCTTTTTATTGAAAACTTCAACAGAAAAACCAACTTCTTTGCCCTTTTTTAAAATTTCTTCTGCCAGTTTTTCAGCAGTAAGATATGAAAGAGGTTCGTTTACCAGATCTCTCGAGAAACAGGTGGCCTCCAGGGAAGCTGAAAGATAGGCAAGCTCTTTTTCCGTAACCGCGTCACTTTGTATATCCACCTGGCTGATGGAGAACAAGTCCTTCTGGTTGGTAAAATACTTGTTGAACTGGTAATTTGTAAGGTATAATCCTTCTGTAAAAGCCAGCACTTCGCCAGTACTTACCCCGGCATTTTGTATGAAAACAGCCTCAGATTCAAAGTCTTTAAGCACATTGAAGATCGAGTATGCAGCTTTCCGGGCATTCTCAAGCAAAATATGATATGGGCTTTCATCTTTTTTAAGAACCTGTATATATATCGAAGATGATTCCTCGTGAAATGCAGTAAGGAATTTCTCCTTTGAAACCCTGATTCTAAGATGTCTTTGGGCCGAATCACCTTTAAGGAATGTTGAAAAATCTGTTGACTGATCTCCTAATATGATCTTGTGTTTATACTGTTTTCCCTTCAGGGCTATATTTACTTTCATTACCTAAGTTAAAATTATTTTGCAAAGATAGAATATTTAAGGCATGTAGGAATAGATCGTGCCAACAAGAAGACTTGTCATTCAACATATGAAGTTAATTTCTTGTTAAAATTGGCTGATTACGATCGGCAAAAATAAAACTGTGCTTAAAATCATACAGATGTGCGGATTAGTATAAATAGAAGTTAAGTGAAGTTGATTGGTTTCATTGCCTATCCTCTTTTGGCAATTTCATACAACCTTGATTCATCTTTTATTGTAATCAGCTGTTTTTCCATATTTATGATCCCTTCATTATGGAACCATTTCATGGCACGGGTAACACTTTCGCGCGTAACTGCAACCATTTGGGCAAGTTCGGCCCGTGTCAGGTGAAGTTCAAAGACGTTATTCTCATAAACTTCTTCAGAAAGATAGATCATCAGACCTGCGACCTTGCCAAATATCTGTGTTTGGTTCAAACTCAGAAACCTTTTATGATTCGAGACTGTTTCATTGCTCAGGGCAATTAGAATTTCCCGTGCAAAATTGCCATTTCCCCTGATAAGGTTGCTAAAGGTTGACTTTTCAATAAAACAAACTTCTGCATCTGTAATGGCCTGGTAGGAAAAAATACTTGCTGAGCTCGTACAGGCGCCCTGTAATCCAATATATGATCTCGGTTTGATGAGCTGAATCACCTGGTCGGGCAGCTTATCGTGTTTCATAAATTCCTTTACATACCCGGACCGGAGATAAATGACAAATTCCATGGGAGTATCCTGCTTTCTCAGAAGTTCACCTTTTTTAAAATTTATCTGGTATTTATTGGACTCCATCCTCTTAAGCTCTTCTGATGAGAGCGTGTAGATAGCGCAGGATCCAACAGTACAAATATCACAGGCAATTAATGCGCTCATAGCAAGCAATTTTTTTTAAATATAACTATAGGTGAGCAATAACACATAGTATTGTGATATGTTTCACAATACATTTTTTGAATACCGTTGTTGCACTTCGTAATTTGGCTGTGAAAGATGAACCTGTGTTCCGATCATAATTTTACTGTATTTATTGGTAATAGATCACATTTCCGACACTAACAATTCTTGACATTCAGTTGCCGGTAAGTATTTGATCATTCAGGGTTCTTTCAATTGTGAGGTAATAAAGTGTACATGCCTTGCAACTCCGACAATTACTTTTAAACATTTCAGATTCATATAGCAACTGAAATGGAGTTTTAATTTCATGGTTTTCCGGGCAGTGAGAATCTTACAGATGTTCCACTGCCCGGTTTGCTTTCTATAAGTATGGTTCCCTTATTTATCCTGATAAGGTCTTTAACGACAATTAGTCCCAATCCCGTACCTTTTTCACCGGATGTTCCGAAAGTTGAATCAACTTCATCATTCAAAATTCTGGAAATTTTATCTTCATCCATTCCAATGCCCATATCCCTGATTTCTATTTGCACATGCTCAGTTGTCTGCTCAGCAGTAAGATAAATCTTGCTGTTGGCAGGGGAAAATTTAATGGCGTTTGAGATAAGGTTACGAAGAGTGATCCGCAAAAGCGTGGTATCGCAAAAGGCAGTAAGGGATCTTTCTGCATCCGTGACCATTTCAATATTTTTATTCCGGAGAGATAAATCAAAAATCTCCACCTGGTCTGTAAATTCATCATAAACATTTATCTCAAGGGGATGATATTGTATCTTTTTTTCCTGTGTCCTTCCCCAATACAAAAGATTTTCTATGAGATCGATCGATGAATAAGCCAGCTTTTTCAAGTCGGCCATTAATTCTGAATGCTCGCCTTCAGGAAATGCGTTTACAAGCAGGTCTGAATGTTGGGCCAGGGAAGCAACCGGGCTCTTTAGATCATGCGCAATAATTGAGAAGATCCTGGTTTTAAATGCTAAGGTTGATTTAAGTTCCTCATTTGATATATTCAGGTCTTCAGTTCTTTTGCTTATGATATTCTCCAGGTTTCTGTTTATATATTCCAGTTCAGCATGCATGGCCGTCTTTTCCTTGTAATTCTTTACCCAAAGTGTTATTACCAGCAATGCCTGGATAATAATAAACAGAACGAAGATCATTGGAAGCAGATATTCAAAATTCAGAGGGCTTTTTGATTGTGCCACAAGCGAATCATTTATCAAAGCAAGAAGTAAAACCAGAACGGAAAAGAAAAACGCTGTCTCCATCAGTTTCTTTTTGAGCATTCCTAAAAAGCCTATCAGTACATAATAGAGGAGGAACATGGCTCCGGAAACTTCCAGTATCAGGATGGCATAGCTAAATACCGGGGGCGTAAAGAACAGTACAACAATTGAAAAAGCAAGAAAAACACAGGCATTGATTTTTGTCAATACAGCCATTTTCTTTGAAGGAAAAACCTGGTTTAAATAGAACATTCCAAAGATATAGGTAACAAAAGTTCCAAGATATTCGAGTCTGACTGTCCATAACCAGTCCTGGTTAAAAAAGTAATTTGCCGGGTAGAGACCCGTATTCATCATTCTGAACAATAAGCCCAGTGTTGTAAGGGAAAAATAGAGAAAGGACAGATTTTTCTTTTCAAGGATATAAAAAACCATGAAAAGCAGAAAGGTGCCAAAAAATATTCCGATCAGCCCATAGCTCAGGACTTTATGTCTTTCATTTTTTACGATCATCAACTCTTTTGTCCCGATTTTCATATCCATCCAGAAGCCCCCTCTCCTGTGTGAGAAGTTTGATACATGAACCAGGATATCGAGCGTATCCTTATCATTGTAAAAACTATAGTAAATTGGATAATAACCTGGTTTTGAAGTTTCTGCTGAAATACCTGTTTTGCCATTGGAAGCCACAAGGTCCCCATTAAGAAATAGATCAAAGGATGTGTCAAAAATAGGGATCTTCAGGCAAAGTGAATCGCGATATCCACCAGGAAAGATGATCCTCAGCCGGTAGGTTCCGTAACCAAAAGCTTCCACATTTTCTATGTCATTTTTATAACTCGTCCAATAGGAAGGAACTTTGGCATATGTATCCGGTTTCGTCAGTTCTGTTAATTCTCCAGGGTTTATAAGTTGTTTCCAGTAAAACTCCCATTCTCCGGCAAGTGACATTATTTTTAATTCACTGGCTGATGCCCTGAGATCCAATATCCCTCCTTTAGCATGATGAGCAGAGACTGAGGTAAGGGAGGAAAGATGAATTAACAAAATGAACAGAACGGCGGTGTGTTTGCTTCTCATTGTCTTCAGTATAAGCCCGGATTGTCTTTCAAAGGTAAAAATATTAGTGATCGTTAATGGATAATTTCTTATTCTGTAACGATAGTTTTTCCATTTTTATTAGCTTCGAAGAATTTGTCAAACTCACGATTAACCAAAAACGAATTGTCCTATGAAAAGGAATAGAAGTAAGCACCTTCCACTGCTGATGACCCTTGTTTACCTGCTTTTTGTCGTTAACCTGAATGCCATGGAAAAGGATTCTTCCGGTGATCCTGGCCTGAAAGGAAAGAAAGTTCTTTTTGTCTGGGGAGGCTGGCCCGGGCATGACCCTGATAAGTGCAGGGATATTTTTGTTCCCTGGCTGGAATCCGAAGGAGCTGAGGTGATCGTTTCCGATTCACTTGGAATTTATACAGATAAAGAATTCATGGCTTCGGTCGATCTGATCGTTCAGATCTGGACAATGGGACAAATTTCCAGGGAACAGGAAGCTGGTTTACTGGAAGCTGTAAGATCCGGAGCAGGAATTGCCGGCTGGCACGGCGGACTGGGAGATGCCTTCAGGAATAATACTGAATACCAGTTCATGGTCGGAGGTCAATGGGTTGCACATCCTGGAGGTGTGATTGATTACCATGTCGATATCGTGGATAAAAAGGATTATGTGACCAAGGGTCTGGAGGATTTCGACATGCACTCGGAACAGTACTATATGCACGTTGATCCTAATGTTAATGTCCTGGTTACGACAATATTTACAGGCGATCATGCTTCCTGGATCAATGGGGCAGTTATGCCGGTTGTATGGAAGAAAATGTATGGAGAGGGAAGGGTGTTTTATAGCTCTTTGGGTCATGTCGCAGACGATTTTAGTGTCCCGGAAGTTTTGGAGATCATGAAACGCGGAATCAGGTGGGCCGGGGAAAGCAGGTACCTGGGAAATGAAAAGTGGATGACGCCGGTATACTGATCTGCAGAATGATTGGCAAAAGGACGAAGGGAGGAGATATATGAAGAAGTCCAAAGAATTGAGTCGTTTCAATTGACTTTTTCTTTTGTATTGCCTACCTTTCGGATATAGATATAGTTTTTGCTCCCTGGACCAATTAGCAACCTAAACCTACCCGCCATGAAAAAACACTTGATATTTTTAATCGCCTTCTTCGCAATCATACTTACTTCCTGTGTTGAGAAAATAAACCCGGAAGCTGAAAAAGAGGCAATAATCGATCTGATCAACCAGGAGACCCAGGCCTACCTGGATTTTGATTTTGATAAAGTTATAAGCTTTTATGTCCATGACAGCCTGAATTTCAGGTTAACTTCGGGGGCTGATGACCATGTTTTCCTTGAAGGATGGGATGAGGTTGAGGCTTTTTTCAGGTCAGACCTTATCGATAGTGATGCGAATGCGCTCCAGAATACACATATCAAAGTTGAAAAGGACAATTACAAAATCAAGTTGTATCATGATGCCGCCTACGTGTTATGTACCGAAAAGTGGACTTACACTACCGCGGATAATGTTATAGAGATCGACAGCCGCCAGGTCCGTTTTATGGAAAAGGTGGATGGTGAATGGAAAATTGCCTTCCTCTCCTTTATCGGTACTTCAGGATATGATGAGGAACAGGACCTTGAAACCCTTGGTACAGGATATAATTCGGTAAACTGACCTGGTAATTCTAAGGGTTCCAAAAATCCCGGATTTAACTGCCTGGTCTTTTTGACCGGGCAGTTTTTAGGTAATCGATAAACCCGGCAGGCTGTTGAAGAAATTTATCCATTAAAAATCAAATCATTCTGGGGCTTGCGAAACTGATGTTTAATTATATCCGGACCTTGTTTCACTTATTTTATTTCCGGTTCAGCTGCTGACTGCCTTTGTAATTGGCCTTCCCTTGTAATATTATTTTACGATCTTAACTTCCTTCGCTTCACTTTGCCAAAGTCCATGATTTGTGCACACCGCCATGGCTGTCAGATTCATGCTAACCGGACCGGGAACGATATAGAAATCAACTTCCAGGTAACCCGGCTTGTTCCCCAGTACCCCAGGCGTAAAATGTGCTTCGGCAAGAAAGGTTTCCCTGTTCCATAATTGGATATAACTTATATAATGGGCAGGATCGTCCGGGTGAGTATATTCTGTACCCAGTTTAACCTTTACCCTGAATTTTTCGCCTTCCCTGGCCGAATCATCACAATAAACCACCGGTGTATGGCGATCGAAATAGTCCTTCCGAACCTCTTTTTCTTCTTTTGAAATATCAACAGGTGAAAATACTCGCGGCATTGCTCCTTTATTTAAAATTCAGGCTTAAAAATAGTCAAATGGATTTGAATGGGAAAGGGGAAAGAATGGATTGGTGGAATAATGGAGGAAGAATGGAAGAATGGAAGAATGGATTGGTGGAAGCAAATACGGTTCGTGGAGAAAATTTCTTAAATTAGTGCTGATTTGTATGATTACTAACCAAAATTTTTGCATCGTGAATACTATCAGGAAGTTTCTGTTCATGCTTATTGCCATTGGCTTGTTCTCCTCGTGTGGCACAGGTTCCGAGAAGACACCTCCCAATATCCTGTTCATTATGGCCGATGATCATGCTTACCAGGCGATCAGCGCATACAGTAATAAGCTGATTGAAACCCCGAATATCGACCGGATCGCCAATGAAGGGATGCTCTTCAATAATGCATGTGTAACAAACTCGATCTGCGCACCATCCAGGGCAGTGATTCTTACAGGGAAACACAGCCATTTGAATGGGAAGATCGATAACCGCTTCCCCTTCGACACCACCAATATCACCTTCCCGCAGATACTGCATGAAAATGGCTACCAGACTGCGATGTTCGGCAAGCTTCATTTTGGAAACAGTCCAAAGGGTTTCGACCAGTTTAAGATCCTGCCCGGACAGGGTAATTATTATAACCCGGATTTTATTACAAAGAACGAAGGAACGATAAATGTTGAAGGCTATACCACTGATGTTATTACAGAGATGACCCTGGATTGGCTGAAAAATGAGAGGGTAGCTGATAAGCCCTTCCTGCTGATGTATCTGCATAAGGCCCCTCACAGGGAGTGGTTGCCTGCAGAGCGTCATTTCAGGGAGTATACCAAAAAGACATTCCCGGAACCTCCGACACTATTCGACGATTATGAGGGCAGGGGCGCTGCAGCTAAAGAAGCTGAGATGAACCTGTTGAAACACATGAACTGGGGAGGTGATTCCAAGATCAAACCTGAAGTTATGGACCAGCTGGGTATAACAGAAACTGCAGACTGGGATAAGCGCGCCTACACGAATAACCTTGGAAGAATGAATGAAGAGCAGAGAAAAGCCTGGGATGAAGTTTATGATCCGATAAATCAAAAATTTATAGAGGATTTTCCTGGGATGAATGATCATGAAAAAATGAGCTGGCGTTACCAGCGGTATATGCAGGATTACCTTGGGTGCATTGCTGCAGTGGATGAGGGTGTCGGCAGGGTGCTCGATTACCTGGAGGAATCCGGCCTGGCAAAAAATACGATCGTTGTTTATACTTCCGACCAGGGATTCTACCTGGGGGAACATGGCTGGTTCGACAAACGTTTTATCTACGACGAATCATTCAAAACTCCACTGCTTATCAGGTGGCCGGGGGTGATAGAAAAAGGGTCTGTTTGTGAAGAAATGGTGCAGAATCTCGATTTTGCACAAACTTTCCTGGATGCTGCCGGAATAGAGGCTCCTCGCGATATGCAGGGGGAAAGCATAATTCCCTTGCTGAATGGACATCAGGAGGAGTGGAACAGGGAGGCAGTCTATTACCATTATTATGAGTACCCGGCTGTTCACATGGTGAAGAGGCATTATGGTGTTGTGACCAAAGAATATAAATTGGTGCATTTTTATTATGATGTAGATGAATGGGAACTATACGACCGGGCAAATGATCCTATGGAGCTTAAAAATGTATACGATGATCCGGCATATGCGGAGATCAGGGCAGAACTGCATAACAAACTTGACGAATTGAGGGTAAAATACAAGGATTCCGAAGAGCTTGATCAGAAGTATATTGATCTGTATAACAATTAACAGGCGATCGGGTACTGTTTTGGTTTTCTCCCAAGAGGAACAGACCAGTATAGATTCGCCGGCACTTGTTTCTGTTCAGCTCGTAACAACTTTACTCCTTCTTTTCATCTTTTTGACCAGTGCCTGAT